>CALCGM010000487.1 GCA_937900985.1 uncultured Planctomycetaceae bacterium
AGCAGTTCACGGCAATGATGCGTCTCGACCACAACCGGGCAATCTCGCAGCTGGCCTCCCGCACCGGTGCCGCGGTGACGTCGATCAAAAACACGGTGGTCTGGGGCAACCATTCTCCCACGATGTATCCCGACATCCGCTTTGCCACGATTGATGGAAAGCCCGCCGCAGACGTGGTGGCTGACGAGAACTGGTACCGCAACGACTACATCCCGAAAGTCGGCAAGCGTGGTGCGGCGATCATCGAAGCTCGCGGCCTTTCATCAGCCGCCTCTGCCGCCAATGCCGCCATTGATCACATGCGAGACTGGAACCTCGGCAGCAACGGTGCCTGGGTGACGATGGGAATCGTCTCCGACGGGTCGTACGACATTCCCGAGGGCCTGATCTACGGCATGCCCTGCACCTGCGCCGACGGCAAGTGGGAAGTGGTTCAGGGCCTGGAAATCGACGCCTTCTCCCGCGAGAAGATGGATGCCACGCTCAAGGAAATCACCGACGAGCGCGACGCCATCGAGCACCTGCTGGGCTAAAGCCACCCGCAGCGGCCCCGCCTAGCGGTCCTCAGCCACGTTTCCTGCTGGCCGAATCGCCGTTCCGACCACACCCGACAGGCGATCGCCGAGTTCGGCACGGATCGGCTCGGCCAGGCTGGCAAGTCGTTGGACCACGTCGGGATGTCGCGTGGCGAGATTGTGCTGCTCGCCAGGATCCTTCTCGAGGTCATACAGGGCGAGCGGCGTGTGGGCCACCTTGTAGCCGTGGCGGCTGGCGATGCCGTGGATGCCCGACTGCGTGATTGAGGCCGGGGTGAGCTTGTCGAAGTTCGAGGGCTTACCATTGCGACCTGGCTCGCCAGCCACCGTCAGGTAGTCGTGCTCAAAGTGCAGCTTCCAACGGCCGCTCCGCACAGCCTGAAGCTCGCCACCGGCATAGAAGACGAGCGCCTTGTGCGGCGATGCGGCGGTTTCATCTCCCGTGAGCAGCGGGCGAATGTCTTCGCCGTCAATCGTCCGCTCGGGCTGGGTACCGCCCACGAGGCCTGCGATCGTTGGCAGCAGGTCGATCGTCATCGCTGCTGCGTCGCAGACCGTTCCGGCAGGGATCGTGCCTGGCCACCGCATCAGGCAGGGCGTTCGCACTCCCCCTTCAAACGTTGTGAGCTTGCCTTCCCGTAGCGGCCCGCTGCTGCCCGCGTGTTCGCCATACGAGAGAAACGGTCCGTTGTCCGACATGAAGATCACGAGCGTCTGCTCATCGAGGCCGTGCTTTTCCAGGGCCGCGAGCACCTGCCCGACCGACCAGTCGAGCTCCTCAATCACATCGCCATAGAGGCCGCGGGCCGAAGTTCCCTCAAAGCTCCCTGAGGCAAAGATCGGCACATGCGGCATCACATGCGGCATGTAAAGAAAAAACGGCCGATCCTTCTCCGCCTCAATGAAGGCAACTGCTCTCTCGGTAAACCGCTTTGTGAAGAGGGCCTGATCCGGGTCCTGCTCGATCACCTCTCGCCCATCGTAGAGCGGCAGCGGCGGCATCGTGGCATGCAGCACGGGGTGATACTTCGTGTTGTCGTTGGAATAGGGAATCCCCAGGAACTGATCGAAGCCATTCTCCAAGGGGGCAAACTCAGGCACGGTGCCGAGGTGCCACTTGCCAAGAATGATGGTGGCGTAGCCACGTTCCTTGAGCATCTCCGGTAGCAGCCACTCATCAGGATGGATGCCAACAGTGCTCGTGTGATTGAGGGCGCCGGCCATGCTCACCCGGGTTGGATAGCAGCCCGACATCAAAGCCGCCCGCGACGCCGTGCAGACCGCCTGAGCCACATAGAAGCTTGTAAACTGTCGCCCTTCTGCGGCGAGCCGATCCATGCTTGGCGTCTTCACATCGGCTGCCCCGAAGCAGCCCACATCGCCGTACCCCTGATCGTCGGTATAGATCAGCACGATGTTCGGCGGCGCCGACTCATCTCGGCCATGCGCATGGTCCACCGCCAAGGCCAGCATCACCCCCAGCAGGGCACACACAAGGAAGTTGGGGCGTGTTGGCGTCATGGGTGCGGTCTCCGGCAGTCGCATAGCGTTCGTGTGTGGCCATGAACATACCCAATCGAACGAGCCCCTGCGGCAACGCTGCGATCGGCTCGGGCGGAGAATCAAAAGCCACATCAGCATCTCCAAGCATTTGTATTGCCAGGGATTCTTAAGTAACTTATCATAACATTTTCGTTGTGCTTTGCCTCTCGAAAAACAGCGGTCACCATGAATGAGCGATATGAGATTACTGAACGGCTGCAAACACTGGTCGCTCAGCTGGTGGCAACGCAGCCCGCCGGGGCCGGGCTCTGCCTGATCGGAGGATTCCGCTACCGCATGCTCGACCGCGGCCCACGTCGGTCGGTCGACATCGACTTCCACTGGACGGAGAGCCTGACGGCAAAGCGGACTGAACTGATCGCCCTCTTCCAACGCCGTCTCCTTCCCGAGTCGAAGCGGAGGTTTCAGGTGGAGGGCTCCGTCACCGCCGGCGACGTTCGTGAGGAGTCTGATGCTGTCGCCGTCATCGATCTCGCATTTTGGCGACTCGGTTCCGCACTCGGTCGAATTGAAATCCCGGTTGATATCACCCGGATCGACACCGCTGATGCGGCGATTGCCAAGACATTCGCTGGCACAGTCTTTCGGACCGTGACCGATGCTGACATGCTCGAATCGAAGGTGATCGCCATTCTCTGCAGGTCGTTCCTTGAACACCGGGACCTATTGGACCTCTACCTGTTTGCGAGTCACGCGACTGAGCCAACACCGGCCCGTATCGCGGCGAAGCTCCAGCAAAGAGGTGTTCACCAGTCGGCCGCTCTTCGCCGCATAGAGCAGATCGCTCAGTCAGAGGCACATCATGCGAAGTCGCTCGATGCGGTCATCCAAGAACAGGTGGACGCATCGCCGGCCTCGCTTCTTGCAGAGGTTGGGGGTGGGCAGGCGGTCTTCAATGAAACGCTCCGCCTTCTCAGAAGCCTTCTCGGCCACCACGAGGAGACCGAGGCATGAAAGCGATCGCCTGGATGCGGTATCTGTCTGAGCAGCGGGACCACCACGACAAGCATCTCTTCACCGTCACCGAACTCGCAAACGTTGCAGCGACGTCACCAGCAGTCATGAACGTCGAGTTGTCGCGGCTCATCCAGCAGGGTGTTCTCCGTCGCTGGGCAACAGGCCGCTACGGTCTTCCGAGTGACGTCCCACCCGGCGTCCTCGTGAGCTCGATCGACCCCGATGCCTACGCCACTGGAGCCTGGGCCCTGGCCGAGCACGGCTTTATCACTCAACAGCTCTACGAAATGGACTGCTTTACAAGACGGCGGCACAACCGTTCACGACGACGCTCCACACCGCTCGGCACCCTGGTATTCGTGACCGTGAGCCCTCGACTGCATAGCGTTCCGGCACAGGCTGGAATCGCACCGCCAGACCAGGCACTCTGCGACCTCTTCTACGTCGCCCGGCGGCGCGGCCTCGCCCCAGAGAGCCTCTACACATTTCGGAAGCTCGACTCGTTGAATCTTGGGAGCGATCTGCTGGCGCGATACCCCAAAACCGTCCAGCGTGACGTCGAAGAGCTGTGTGCCGGGTAAGCACCGCCATTCAACCACACACGGCAGACCAGGCCCGCAGCGGCGGGAAGTCTCGCAGGAAGCCTCGCTCCCCCTGCCAAAGCGGCTCATCCCGGCGATCCAGCTGCATCCAGCGGCCGGATTCGGCCGGCTACCACGAGGCTCGCGAACGTCGTGCCCGCTGCCAGCATGCCGACGGTGCCAAAGTTGCGGAGCGGCTCGCCTGTGCCGCCTTCGAGCATCATGCCGCCAACAGCCGTGCCGAGGCCGCAGGCGACATGCTGCACGGCGGAGTTGGCCGACATAAAGCTGCCGCGATATCGCGGCTCAATGCTCGACATGATCAAGGCCATGGCAGCCACCATCCTGCCCGAGTTCGCTGCCATGAGCATAGCCGTCAGGCTTGCCGCAGCGACGATTCCCACCCTTCCCACATGCGTGAGCACGAGCATCATCACCGCCGACACGGATGCCAGGCAGAGGAACACTCGCAGCCCGCCGGATCGATCGACAGCTCTCCCGATGAGCGGCGTGCAGACGAGGGTCAACAGTCCTCCTGCCACAAACACCGTTGAAAGCTCTGCCTCCGTCACGCCACCACTGGCGACAAATGCGATGCTGATGTATGGAATCACCAAAAAGCCGCCGGCCATCATCAGCCCAATCAGCAAGAACGCACGGTAGTGAGCTGGCTGCGTCAGGGTCTCCAGCAGGCGATCCAGCGGATTGCGTGACGTGGCATCACGGTGCGGTGGTACGGCCGGCGGTGGTACGGCCGGCGGTGGCACTGCCGGCGGTGGCACTGCCGGCAGCGACCACCCGGCCAGCACGGCCAGCGGCAGCCCAGCCAGCGCGAGGAGGTAAAACGGCATCGCCCAGCCGAATGCGGTGCCCACCGCGATCCCCAGCGGAACACCCGCCACCGAAGCCACTCCAAATGCCAGCATCAGCATGCTGTTGGCATGCCCGCGGCGTTCAGTCGGAAACACGTCCGCGACGATGGCTAGCGCGAGTGCCCCATGAACTCCACCAAAGCCTCCCGTGATGCAGCGTGTTGCAAGTAGAAACGGGTACGACGTGGCCAGTCCGCAGGCGGCCGTGCCGGCAATCAGGCCGAGTGACAACACAATGTACGTCGCCTTTCTCGGCAACCGATCAAGCCAGGCCGCGGAGAAGAAGCCTGCGACACCAGCAGCGAGCGTGTAGGACGACACGATCCAGCCAAACTGGTGAGCTCTGATGCCAAGATCAGCCTGCAGCTGCGGCCCCAGCGGCATCACGATCATGAAGTCCACCAGATTGATGAACTGCAACCCGGCAAGCGTCAGCAGAATCAAGCCCCCGCTGCTCGCCGAGGCCGATCTTGGCTGATGCGAGGACTCCACCTCATCGTTCGATGTTGCAAACACTTCGCTACGGCCTCTCCTCAACTGCTTTCTCAAGGCCGAATGCACACCCCAAGGGCTTTTCCCAACAGTATCCAGTCTTGATGACCGGCGTCGACCACCCAGCGAAGCACATTGAGGTTCATCTCTTCATATTGATGAACAGCAATGTTGCGGAATCCAACCATTCCTTGGAGAGATGACGAAAGCCGTTGGTCGATGAAGCTGCCGCGCTCGAGCAGCACGAAAGCATCCCCCATACTCTGGGGCATCCCGAGATGCCGCTCGGCAACGACATGCATCGCCATGTCGATCGCGGCCTGGCAGGCTCGCTCAACATTGAGCGTGAGCGCATCAAGATGCGTGTAGTCGTCAAACTGAGGGGCAGCTGCAGCCTCTTCCTGCATGCGACGGATGCATCGCTCAATGATCGATGCCTTGTTCAGCAAGACGTCGTCAGGCGGCGTAGGCATGCAGGACCTCCCGGCGGGCAACCTGCAAGGCGGCATACATCGACAGCACCCGCATCGCAAAAGTCGCTGTCACGACATGGTCACGCTCAACGAGCACGCGTCCCTTGGCAATGGTTTCCCTGGCAAAGACGAGGTTGCGTGTGCTCAGAATGCCGAGATCGACCGGCCGCTGGAAAACCCGCTCCAACGCCGCCGACAGCAGTAGCCTCTCTTTTCCGCTCATCACCTTCGCCGTGCGCAGCAGGATGGCAATATCGACATCGCTGTCTTCCCGTAGCCGGTTTTCTGCGGCAGACCCAAGCAGATACGCGGCCTCAACAGCAGGATGCTCGAGGAGGATCGCCTTGGCCTTCTGCAGCGATGCGTGGTGGATTGAGTTGGTCGCCATGCAGGATCGCCAAACGCAGCATTGCGAGCACCCGCACTCGCATGCAGCTTATCCTACTCTGCCCAACAATCAACGAATACGTCACCGCTCCTGGCAGCTCCCGGCACCAAGAATCAGTCGGCGACAGCCGTTCTCATCCGGCCTGTCTCTGCTTTCGCTGGCCGCCTTTTCGGCCACCCTTTCCACTCTGTCCACCGTCACCCTGCTGGCGGCCTCGCGGCCGTTCGGCAGCTGGATCGTAGGCCGGGTTGGGCTGAGTTGGGATCGCCGCCTGCGTCGTGGACTGCCAGGTGCGGAGCGTGCTCGCAAGGGCCGAAGCCTTGGCCGGCTCGGTGCTGGCCAGGTGGTTTGACTCGCCCGGATCCTTCCGCAGGTTGTAGAGCTCCACATGCCCACCGTCTTCGAAGAACTCGATCAGTTTGTAGTCGCCTTCGCGGACGGCGCTCGATGGCGTTGATTTGCCGATGTAGCAGGGGAAGTGCCAGAAGAGCGGCCTCGACTCACCCAGCCGTTTCCCACTGAGCAGCGGCACCAGGCTCGCACCATCGAGCTGCGACTGCGGCACCAGGCCCGCCAGTTCCACAAGCGTGGAATAGAAGTCGATGCTCGCAACGGGCTCTGCGGATGTCAGTCCGGGCCGAATCGTTCCCGGCCACCACATCGCTAGCGGCACGCGGATGCCACCCTCATAGAGCTGCCCCTTGCCGCCCGCGAGTGGCGGCGTGTAGGAGGCGGTGCCACCATTGTCGCTGGTGAAGATCACCAGCGTGTTCTCGGTGATCCCCTGCGACGTCACCGCCTGCATGATGCGGCCGATGTTGCGGTCGACCGCCTCAATGGTGGCGGCGTAGGCGGGATCGTTGCGGCCATCCCGCAGCCTAGCGGCCTTCTGCTCATACTTCGCCAGCAGGTCGGCCTCGGACTCAAACGGTGCATGCACGGCATGATCGGCGTAGTAGGCAAAGAAAGGCCGGTTGCTCGGCTCGGTGGCAAAGGCAATCACAGCATCCGTGAGGCGATCCGAGAGCTGGCGGCCCTCGTCGTCGAAGTAGGCGTCTTTGCCAAAGCCGAGGTCTTGAGGAAACACGACCACGCCGCTCGTGAACCTCCTGACTGGTTTTCACGCCGTTGGGATCGATGTAGGTAAACAGCACCGAGCCGTTGTCACCAAGGGTGTATTCCACAGAGCCTTCGCGGCCCCCCACCTCGTAGACCAGCCGCTTGGTGTCGGCAGCCGGGCTCGTAAAGCTCACGATGCGTGCGTTGGGAAACTGCCGGAGCGACTCGCGACGCGGCTGCGCCCGCGGCTGGGGATCGACCTGCCCGTCCTTCTCGATCACTTCGCCATGGAAACCACCGTTGAGATAGGGATAGGTCGTGGTGGCGTGGTAGTGGTAGTCGTCGGCCCGGCCGCAGTGGCCGCCAAACGTATCGAGCTCACCGATCGCAAAAGGAATCCTCCCCACGGTTGTTGAGTGGGTTGAAGATCGGAATCCCGTTGACCGCGACGGCAACGTCCTGCAACACGTCATCCCGCTCGCGGAAATCCCGAACGACCGTGGAGAGGAAGGCCGCCACCGCCGGCTGTGCCAGCACCCAGAGCCTCGTTGCCTCAACAATCTGCCGATCCACGTTCGTATCCTCCGGCCATCTGCAGGTCCCGCACCAGGGTCTTATCCACTGTGGCCAAAACGTGACACGTTTTTTTCAACAGCCCGCAAACCGGGCGGATACAACGAAGACTTTTCCCGTTTCTCTCGCGAGTCTTTTCGAAATGAACGTGCGAACTGCCTGCACCGTGCTGCTTGTGGCATCGCTCTCAATCGCCAGCCTGGGACGTGCCGACGAGCGTGCCCAGCCAGCTGCCAACGAGGTTCTCAACCGCTACGGCAAACGCGCCGCTCGGCTGCACGATCCCTCAGCACTCGTGCGGGATGGCGACCGCACCTGGCTCTTCTCTACCGGCTGGCTGGTCTCCTCGTGGCACTCCACCGATCTCGTCGAGTGGCAGCGGGGCCCCTCGGTGTTTCGCGAGATGCCTGCCTGGGTTCGCGACGTGCTGCCCGATCAGCGTGGCCACTTCTGGGCCCCCGATGTCATCAAGATCAACGGCAGCTTCCTGCTCTACTACTCCGTCTCCAGCTTCGGCAAGAACTCCTCAGCGATCGCGCTGGCCACCGCCGCGTCTCTGAACCCCGAGAGCGACGACTACGGCTGGACCGACCAAGGCATCGTGATTCAGTCGACAGCCACCGACGACTTTAACGCGATCGACCCCGCCATCATTCAGACCGACGCGGGCGAGCTCTGGATGGCCTACGGCTCCTTCTGGAGCGGCCTGCAGCTGATCCAGCTCGATCCAGCGACCGGCCTGCGGCTTGATCCGATGGCGGCGCCCGTGCCGTTGGCCTGGAGCAAAGAGATCGAAGCAGCACACATCGTCGAACGCGACGGCTGGTTCTTCCTCTTTCTCAACCACGGCATCTGCTGCCGAGGCGTGGAGAGCACCTACGAGATCCGCGTGGGCCGCAGCCGTTCGATCACCGGCCCCTACTTTGATCGGGAAGGCCGCAGTCTTCGACATGGAGGCGGCACGCTCCTGCTCGCCTCCGACGGCCCCTTCATCGGCCCAGGCCATGCCAACGTCACGCTGCGGCCCGAGGGCGATCTCCTCCACTGCCACTTCTACGACGCCACCGAGCAGGGCCGCTCATTCCTCGCGATCATGCCGATCGAGTGGGACGCCTGGGGCTGGCCGGTCGTGCCAGCCGCAACCCCTTGACTTTCCCCAGATGTCAGTCCGTCCTCAAAACCAGTCATTGATCAGTACTTGAGAAGTGGCCATCTACACGAATCCTTGGCAGCTCGGGGACAACCTGCAAAACTAGTCCCAACTTTGAATCACAGGTGTCAGCAAGTTCATCGACTCAGAAATCTTCCGGAGCTTATTTCCGCGAAGAACGACAGCGGCACAGTCATGGAATGTCAGCAGCAGCACAGCGGACATGCTGACCTCCTCCCCCACCGCCACCGTCGCCATGCTTAGCGACGACTCGTTAACGCTGCTCTCCGAACATATTCGCCACTCGATAGTTAGAACCAAACCTGCCTTCCCTCAAAAAGTTCCCGGAACGACCGCAACTTACTGCGAGCCCGCCCCTTAACAGCATCACATCACAACCTCCACAATACGGACACACCATGCCGTTCTTCCGTTCCCAGCGAAACAATGCACCCCAGCAAACCCCGCAACAGCACTACAAGTCGCTAAGGCGAGGCAACATCACGTCGGCCGGAAAGACTGCTACAGTCGACAAACTTCTGGCACTTGCAGCCAGCAACAACACCACCGAAAAAAAAGTCGTAACCGATGTCGTAAGAAACCTTCTCGATTTCAAAGCTGCGGAAAAAGCCAACAACCGAAACACAATAAATACCGCCCTCAGAGGTGTACGAGCCGCAATCCCACAAGCCAACAACCAAGGGCTGACGTACGACGAGTGCCTAGAACTTGCAAAAAACCGTTCAGGCCTCTTTCAAAGAAAACTGCCCGACACACTCAAGCGACTTGTCGACAACCTCATGCTCTTATCACTTCCGAGCCCGGGACTCATCACAGATATAAACCGCGCCTTCCTAATCGACTGCGGATTGAGAGAAAAGGTAAACCTTGCTAACCCGAGTCAACAACTAAAGCACGAATTTGAAGAACATTTAAAAAAAACCAACGAGTGCTTTCTTGACATTAACATCCGCAACTCCATATCGCACAGGCTCGAGTACCATGACATCTTTGAGCGTGCAGTGATCGACTGTAAGCGCCAGGGGGGTGCATCACAGGGCACAGGCAACCAAGAACCTTTCCTTTGCGGACAGCCAATGCGTTTGCCACCCCACCACCACAACCAACCCATCCTCCAGGTTGCAGCCGAGTGGACACGACTTCAAATGCTGCGTTCTTCACGACCGGACACAAACTCATTAATAACCTCAAACCAAGCGATCGCCCAGGCCAGATTAAATCGGTCATCAGGGGTAGTCAAGATGAACGACATGAATGAATACCATAAGCCAGAGTTCGCTAACAAGAAGACCTCGCTTGCCAACGAGACAAAACTGTACCTGCATTCCAAAGGCCTTTGGCGACAGGACAATGAACTCTCCACCGGCCGCCCGCGACTCACCACAGCCCACGCGGCTGTGGCCGTAACCGCTTGTTCGGCACAATACATCCCACTCCGCTTACCCCGCGCTTTTGAAGGGAATTTACAAAGTCTCTATATGGCTAGAAGAATGTCTCCTGGAAGGTCCTACAAACCAAGAATAACAGAAGACGAACACAGAATCACTCAAGATTTCGCTAAGTTTTGCGAAAACCATCAAATTACAATGCGGGGATCTCCGTGGATTTATAATTCCTACGACAACTCAAGAAAACAGCTGTCGACCACAGTTTACTATTGGATCGATTCAGGCGCTGAGGGTGGGGCCGCATTCCGGTTATTTTACAAAGAGAATTTGCCATACCATGTTTCATTCGATGACCCCAAAGCTATTGTTATCGAGCCCCTCTACCACTTGAGTGATATAGAAGAAGTCCACCACCCATATCCGACTTACGCCTGGGCTATTGAATGGAGAAATAGGGACCCGTGACATTAGGAAACGGACTGCGGAAATGTCGACTAAGCTGCTGTCGCGTTAGGGCCTGTTTTGCAGATCGAACTACAGTCAAGATCAAGGTCCAGCATCAGGTCCGACTGCCCACGATGCGAGGATCCGTTCGATGAAGTCGTTCACGCTTTCGTCGCTTGGCGTTTTCAAGCGTCACGCCGCCAAGAGTTATCGTGAGCTGTTTCGAGTCGATGCTGGCGCGACTCTCTCCATCTCACGCGGACACCGTCTCACATGCTCCGTGCTCGAGCCGCGTAAACCACAGCACGAAGACATCGCCGTTCCACCACAATCCTTTGGTTCGATCGCGTCGCTTGTTCACGAACAGGAACATTCTGCCATCAGTTGGGTCGCTGCCGAGCGGGATCTGTGTCATTTCGTCATCGTAGTGACGACGTCAAGAGTGGTTGTGGTGCACGCACACCAACAAAATGCCAACAACAGATCCTTAGCATCTGCATAAAGCCCAAAGCCGCAGAATTTGGAAACCAAGCTGACTCACCACACCGCCCGGCGAATCGCAAAAGGTTTCATGCGTTTAGACGTTGGGAATGTCAGCGTAACACTCAACGCTCCTTACAGCAGTAGCTGATCCAAGACGCTCAGTGCTGCGTCATAGTCGATCTCGTAGGTGTATCTTTCGGGCACCTGTGCGTGGCATACCGTGCCATCGCTGTCAACGACGAAGATTGCTCGTGTTAACACCATTGCTTCATCTATCAGGAGGCCCCAGTTATAACCAAAGTTGCGATCGAGGTAGTCACTGCCAACGATCAGTTCTTCACACTGATGTTCTCGAATGAATCGGTTCTGCGTGAACGGAAGATCGCTTGTCACGAGCACGCCGAGCACCCGACCCGCGTACTGCTTGATTCGCAGTGCTAGCAGCGAGGACTGCACATTCGACACGGGAGTGTCGACGGACGAGCAGACGCTGATCAGGATCGGACGTCCATAGGCGAGGAGATCCTCAGGAATGATCTCGGAGGTGGTTTGATCCCGCCAAGCCGTGAGCGAGAAATCGGGCATCATGTCGCCGACTTTGACTTCATTGCCAAGTAAATCAAGTTGGCCGTCGTAGACGTAGACAACACGCCGTCCGGGATCGCCATCGCCGGGGTGGTCTTGCTCAGGAGAGGCACTCACGTCTGCTGTGGGATTTCCTTCTTCAGTCAGGATTTCGGTATCGCCGACGAGATCATCGCGAGAAGCATCTTGCACATCATTTGTCTTGGCCATCGGTGGTTTCCTTATTTTTCGGGCCGCTACGTGGCTTGAAAGCCGGTACGAGTTGGCTGGCGCACGAACAGCCTAGCAGGGGCGCTCATGGCTGACCCGAGATGCCAGACCTGAGCCGGAAAAACAGGGTCGCCCAGCCGACTCCGCTCGCAGCCGTTTGGCTTCCCTTCCAGAGATCCCTGCAGTTAGAAAAAGAGCAAATCCGTCTTCCGCCCGCTCACAAATAGCGGACCGCGAGCACGCCGCTGACGACAAGCACTGCCCCAAACGCACGGCCTGGCGAGAGTTCTTGGCGTGCAACATCCATCCAGCCAAAGTGGTCCAGCAGGAGTGAGCAGACCACCTGCCCGGCGACGACAGCGGCCATGAAGGCCGCCGCGCCGAGTTTTGGCGTGAGAAACGCGCCCGACAACACGATCAGCGCTCCGAGCGGCCCACCAATCCAGTTCCACCATGGTGCTGAGCGAAACGCTGCCGCGGATGGGAAAGGCGGCCGGATCGCAAGCATCACCATCGTGGCCGTGAGAATCGTGCCGCAGATAGAAAAAAATGCGGCGTAGCGAACATCTGAGAGGTTGCCCCGCAGCGAGGCATTCGCAGCCGCCTGCAACGCGAGACAGGCTCCTGCAGCAGCAGCCAAGAGAATCCAGAGCATGTCAGCAACAGTCCTCCAAACAAGGCAGAAAAAAAGATGGAGCGAGTCCGCACCGCTCATGCTCGCGGCAGGATACCCCCGAGCGGCTTCTGCATCACATAGTCGTCCATCACATAGCCGTTTCCGATGTCAAAGACCGCGGCCTCCCGAACCGTAAACCCCTGCCGCTGATAGAAGCCGATCGCGGCCTGATTCTCCTTATTGACCTGGAGCATGAGCCATCCAGCACCATCCGCAGCCGCACGCTGCTCAACATGCTGCAGCATCCGCCGCCCAAGGCCTCGCCCGCGGATCTCCGCGAGCACGTAGAGCTGCCCCAGTTTAAAGACGCCAGGCTCGCCACTGGGACCGCTGCCGCAGTAGCCCACTGCACGCTCTCCAAGCCACAGCACCGCGAGCTCGTGCCCTGGCAACGCCACCTGCTGACGGAGCGACTCGTCGGTGAACCTCTCACCCAGCATGAAGTCGATCTGCTCGGTGGAAATAATCGCGGTGTAGTGTTGGTGCCAGATCGTGCGGGCAAGATCCCGCAGCACCGGCCAGTCTTCCGGCCTCACCGCCAGAATCCTCGGCCGCTCATCTCGCGGCTGCTCATCCGCGAGAGCCTCGCCCGGCTTCACCCCATGTGGCATGGCCTGCCTCCCTTGATTCCGCTCTCCTCAGCACCGCCGCATCCAAAACACCCGTCAATCGCAGCATCACAGCACTCAGCCGAGTACCCTAGCGGATCCATGCACAGATGCTTCGTTTGAGGCCGCCCAACATGGATCACGCTGGTGAGTCTCACTCATCAGCCTGCCATTCGTCCGCCACAGGAAACTGAGATGCTTGACCACGCCCGTAGCATGCCTTGTTTTACGCGGAACCTGCGTCCGCAGAGCCTGGCCTACCTACTGGCACTCACCTCTGCTCTTCTGCTGGGCCTTCCTGCGGTCGACGGGGCGGCTGAAGAACCGTCGCCGCAGGTGCCTCGTTTTGAACTGACGCCACAGCCCGACGCTTCAATCCGGTTTACGATCGACGGTGAAGACCAGCTCGGCTGGCATTATGACACCGATGCCCCACGGCCCTTCTTCTTTCCGTTTCGCAGCCCGTCCGGTGCCCTGCTCACCCGCATGGGCCACCCCGGCGCCGAGAACCACGACCACCACCGCTCGATCTGGTTTGCCCATCATGATGTCGATGGCCACAGCTTCTGGCAGGACGAGAGCGGCTGCACGATCCGCCAAGACTTCTGGATGGTGCAGGACGATGGCGACGTGGAAGGTGTCTTCGCCGCTCGGCTCAGCTGGCTCGATCCCAGCGGCACACCACTGCTGCAGCACGACCTCGTGGCTGCTCTTCAGGAAGCCGGCAATGACGAACACGCCCTGGAGATTCAGTCCACCTTCCGTCCGGCGGACGGCCGCGATCGGGTGACGCTGGGCAAGACGAACTTCGGCTTTCTCGCCGTCCGCGTCGCCCGCTCAATCTCCAACTTCTTCGGAGGCGGCACACTGACCAACAGCGAAGGCCTGGTCGGTGAGCCCGCCATCTTCGGCACACCGGCGACCTGGGTCGACTACTCCGGCCCTGTGGGAGTCGGCCACGGCAAAGGCCGCACCAGCGAGATCGAGGGCATCACCTTCTTCGACCACCCCGAAAATCCGCGGCATCCGGCTCGCTGGCATGTGCGGGCGGACGGCTGGATGGGAGCCTCGTTCTGCTTTGACGATGCCTGGGAACTCACCGGCGACGCCCCGCTGACCCTGCGATACCTGCTCTATGCCCATCGCGGTGGGGCAAGCGATGCCCCGATCAACAGCGTGCAACACGCCTTCCATCAACGACCAGGCTGGCAGATCCGCCCCTCGAACTCGACAGAAAAGCATCGCCAGTGGGTCGTCGAGCGGGTCGCAACACCCTAAGCGAGCAGCACGAGTGCGAGCAGCCCGCTGCCCGCACGCAGAACGCCGGCCAGCGGCTCCCCTACACGCCCGCAGGAACCGCCCAGTGGTCCGCTCGATAGCGACGTCGGATCTCCGCGTTGGCCTCGCTGTCATCGATCACTGCTTCCGCCACCGGATCAAACATCAGCGTGCGACCGTGCCGGCAGGCGATATTGCCGAGGTGCACCAGCGCCGCGGAACGATGGCCCTCCTCGATGTCGGCATGCGGGCGGCCGCCATCCCGAATGCAGGTGAGGAAGTTGTCGTAGTGGGGCGGCAAGCTGAAGGAACCCTCCGCCTGATCGACCAGCTTGTTGCGTTCGCCGTAGAGCTGCCAGCCGCTCTTTTTGCCAAGCACGAGCATGCCCTTGGTGCCATAGAAGGCATTCCCATTCTCGTGGCCTTCCTGCACGTAGGGCGACCAGTCGCGCTGCTCGAAGATCAGCTGCTTCGTGCCCACCGTCTCCGGTGTTGACCATTCATAGATGCAGTACTGCGTGTCGGGATACTGCTGGTCGTCGTCTACGGCATACAGGCCGCCCAGCCCGGCCACTCGATCCGGATGCCGATCCACATCCAGCCCCCAGCGGGCGATGTCGATCTCATGCACACCGTCGTTGCCGATGTCACCGCAGCCATAGTTTTGCCAAAACCGCCAGATGCCGTGCAGCAGGTTGGCCTGATACGGCTGCCAGACTGCCGGCCCCACCCAGGCGTCGTAGTCGAGCACTGCCGGTGGGTCGGTCGGCTGCTGCCGGCCGAGACTGTTCCGCCGCTGACTGTTCCAGGCCTTGGCCACGAGCACCTCGCCGATCGCCCCATCGTGTAGCAGCTGCATCGCCTGCCGCACATGGGCTGTGCTCCGGGACTG
>CALCGM010000488.1 GCA_937900985.1 uncultured Planctomycetaceae bacterium
AAGGAGTTTGTCGACATGTGGGTGATGAAGTGGTCGGAGCTGCTGATGATCCGCACCGTTGCCAACCGCGTCGACTACAAGGCGATGCTGCTGTACTACAGCTGGCTGCAGGAGCGGATCGAGCAGAACACGCCGATCGACAAGCTTGCCCAAGAGCTTCTTTCCGCTCGCGGCGGCACGTTTGCGAGCCCCGCAACCAACTACTTCCAGCACGAGCAAGACACGCTAAAGACCGCGGAAAACATCGCTCAGGTGTTTATGGGGATGCGGATCCAGTGCGCCCAGTGCCACAACCATCCCTTCGACCGCTGGACGATGGACGACTACTACGGGTTTGCCAACTTCTTCTCGCAGATCGGCCGGAAGCGGGGCGAAGACCCGCGGGAGACGATCGTCTTCAACTCCGGCTCGGGAGGGGTGAAACATCCGGTGGGTGGTGGAGACGTGCCGCCGAAGTTTCTTGGCGGTGACGTTCCGGACGTGGCAGGCAAAGACCGGCGGGAGGTGGTTGCAGCCTGGCTGGCCTCGCCTGCCAACGAGCACTTTGGCCGGAACCTCGTCAACATCGTCTGGGCCCACTTCTTCGGGAAGGGGATTGTCGACCCCGTGGATGATGTGCGGGTGAGCAATCCGCCGGTCAACAAGGAGCTGCTCGACACGCTCTCGGAGCGGTTTGTGGCCTCCGGCTACGACTTCAAGGGGTTGGTCCGCGACATCTGCAACTCCAACGCCTACCAGCGGTCGACCACGCCCAACGCCACCAACGAAACCGACGAGCGAAACTTCTCGCGGGCCGTGCTGCGGCGGGTGCGGGCTGAGGTCCTCCTCGACATGGTGACCGCAGCGACCGACACGAAAAACAAGTTTCGCGGCCTGCCGCTCGGTGCCCGTGCTGTTCAGATTGCCGACGGCAACACGAGCACCTACTTCCTGACCACCTTCGGCCGGGCCTCGCGGGAAACCGCATGCTCCTGCGAAGTGAAGATGGAGCCCAACCTTTCGCAGGCGCTGCATCTGCTCAACGGCGACACCCTGCACGAGAAGATCAGCAGTGGCGGTGTGGTGAAGACGATGCTCGATGCTGGGCAGACTCCAGAGCAGGTGGTGGACGAACTCTACCTGCGAACGCTCACGCGGAATCCAACGGAGAAAGAGTTGTCGCAGCTGGTGGCTGTGGTCAACGAAAGTGACAACGTTCAGCAGACGCTCGAAGATGCGTTTTGGGCACTCCTCAACGCACGCGAGTTTGTCTTCAACCACTGATCACGACGACACATCCCTCACGCTCTCAACGGAGCCGGACGCCTGACGCCGAGCTGTTGCCATGAATCGCACCTTCTGCACTGTTCGTTTCACCCTCGCCGCGGTGGCGGTTGGGCTGGTGATGCCCTCCTGCCCCCGGCCGGCGGCGGCTGCGGACGAGGGTGAAAAGATCACCTTCCAAGACCATGCGTTGCCGATCCTTCGGCAGCGCTGCGGCTCGTGCCACGACCCCGACTCCAAGACCGCTGGCCTCGATGTGACGAGCTTTGTGGGGCTCATGCAGGGCGGCGGCTCGGGCGAGGTCATCACCCCCGGCGACGCCTCCGGAAGCTATCTCTTCCGGCTGGTGACGCATGAGGACGAGCCGACCATGCCGCCGGACAGCCCGCCGATTCCTCAGGCAGAGCAAGACATCCTGCGGAAGTGGATCGATGGGGGCGTGCTGGAAAACGAAGGCAGCGTGGCGATGGTGCCGAAGAAGAAGGCCAACGTCGCCATGGCGGGATCGACGATGGAACGGCCTGACGTGGTGCCGGAGCCAGCACGGCTGCCGCTGGAGCCGGTGGTGCACACGGCGGCGGTCGATGCCTGTGCGTCGATTGCCACCAGCCCCTGGGCACCCGTGGCGGCCGTTGCAGGCCAGCGGCAGGTGCTGCTCTACAACACGCAGACGCTCGACCTGGAGGGGGTGCTGCCGTTTCCGGAGGGCCGCCCACACATCGTGCGGCTGAGCCGGGGTGGCGGGCTGGTGCTGGCCGGCGGTGGCGTTGGGGCTGCCAGTGGCAAGGTCGTGATCTGGGATCTGCGGAGCGGACGCCGGGTGCAGGAAGTCGGAGATGAGCTCGACGTCGTGCTTGGTGCCGATATGTCGCCGGATCAGCGACTCGTGGCCCTCGGTGGCCCAAAGCGGGTGGCACGGGTGTATTCCGCTGAGACCGGAGACCTGCTCTACGAGCACACCAAGCACACCGACTGGGTTCAGGCAATGGCCTACTCGCCTGATGGTGTGCTCCTGGCCACCGCCGACCGCAGCGGGGGCGTGTTTCTCTGGGAGGCGCTCAGCGGCCGCGACTACATGACGATCGACGCCCACCCGGCGGCGGTGACGGCGGTTGCCTGGCGTGCGGATGCCAACATGCTCGCCACGGCCTGCGAAGACGGACAGATTCGGCTCTACGAACTCGAGAACGGCAAGCTCGTGAAAAACTGGGGGGCACACGGTGGCGGTGTGGCCGCGATCGAGTTCACCCGCGACGGCCGGATCGTTTCGATTGGCCGCGACAAGGTGGCGAAGCTCTGGAAAACCGACGGCAGCCAGGAGCGGGCGTATGAGGCGTTTGCTGATGTTGGCCTGGCGGTTTCGTACTGCGACGAAACAGAGCGTCTGCTGGCCGGCGACTGGACCGGCGAGATTCGCGTCTGGAATGCGGCCGACGGGGCCCGCGTGGGCACTCTCCCCCAGAACCCGATG
This sequence comes from uncultured Planctomycetaceae bacterium, assembly GCA_937900985.1. Classification (GTDB taxonomy): domain Bacteria; phylum Planctomycetota; class Planctomycetia; order Pirellulales; family UBA1268; genus M30B53. Next base: position 2,735 of record CALCGM010000488.1, read on the forward strand.
CCGCTCTCGCAGCGGGTCGCTGCCGCTGAGCAGGCGATGGCGGAGCGGCGGGGTCAGCTGACGGCCGCGGAGCAGGCCCTGGCTGCCAACACCGCGTCGATTGGCCAGCTGACGGCCGCGATCGAGGCCTTCAAGAGCGAACGGCAACAGCTTGAGGGCATGCTTGCCGATCTCGCCGTGCAGCAACAGCAGATGGCCGCCGGGCTGGAAAACGCTCGGAAGGCCCACGCGGAGGTGCTCACGCAGTTTGCCGAGGCAGAGTCGGCCGTGGTCGCGACCATGTCTGCCTTGGAACAGGCTGAGGCTGGCCTCGCGGCGGCTGGCGAGGACGAGGGAGCGAAGCAGGCGGCCGAGCAGGCCCTGGCTGCGGCAAAGACGGCCCACACCGAGGCGGCAAACCGCCGCGACCAGCTCAAGCAGATGGCTGAGGCCAAGGCGGCCGACGTGGCGTCGGCCGAGATGACCGTGTCGGAGCTGGCCGCCCGCAGCGAGGCATCGAAGGCAGCGCTTGTGTCTGCCGAAACGAAGCGGCAGGAGTCGGAGACGGCCCTGGCTGAGGCCCGCACGCAGTCGCCACAGCTGATGGCTGCCCTGACATCAGCCAAGAACGACACCGCAACCGCCGCCGAGCAGCTTGCCCGTTGGTATGAGCAGTTTGCCTTCCAGGCCAACTACGATGCCAGGTTTGCGGCCCTGGAAAACACGGAGAATGCCCTGCAGCAGACGCAGGTGGCCTTGGCGGAAGCACAGGCGGCCAGGCAGGCTGCCGAGCAGACCCGTCAAGGGCACGAGTCGCGGCTTGCCGAGCTGAAGGGGCAGGTGGCCTCGCTGCAGGCGACCAACGCCACCGCCACCCAGGAGATCTCTGACCTGATGGCAAAACTCGACGCCCGAGCCGGTGAGCTCGCCGCGACCGAGGCCGCGATTGAAAAGATTCTGCAGGCGACCGCCGCCCTTGAGCGATCGGTCACGAGCCTTGAGCAGGGCCTTGCCGCTGTTCCAGAGGATGCCGAGCTCAAGGCGGCTCGCGAGGCGATCGCGGGTGTTGTGGCGGCCAAGCAGACCCAGCTCACGGCCCAGCGTGATGCCATGGCCGCGATGATGGCTGAGAAGGAGGGCTGGGAGCAGGGCGTTGCGGAACGTCGGGAGGCGATTGCCTCTCGCGAGGCCGAGATGGCCACAGCGGCCACAACGATTGCCGAGGTGGAGACGCAGCTGCAGGCGGCTATCGCCGAGGTTGAGAAGGCCGGAGCGGTGGTCGATCAACGGACCGCCGCGGTCGGTGAGCGGGAGGCCGCCGTTGAGGCTGCTGAAAACGAGCTCAACGCTCTCCAGGGCATCGCGTCGTAGCGTCGCCCTTGGGTGCGGTCGCTCGGGGTGAGCCCGGGCCGATTCGCCGAGCGTTCGGGGTCGCTCGGGGTGAGCCCAGGCCGATTCGCCGAGCGTTCGG
>CALCGM010000489.1 GCA_937900985.1 uncultured Planctomycetaceae bacterium
CCGCTTCGCGGCCCGAGGACCCGTCCCGCTTGCGTGTGTATCCGCTTTGCGGCCCGAGGACCTGTCTCGTTTCCTTCGCGGTCTTCCACTCCTGCTCGCTTGAGGGCCGCGGCAGGAACAGGCGGCGGAAAGTGGGTTGGAGCGTGGCGGCGGGTTGACGGGGAATCTGTAGAATGCTTCTCTTCACTCTCTTACGTCCGGCGGGCCTTGAGCCTGCGGGTGGCTTGCTACGAGAATCCGCACATGCTTTGCACAAACGTGTTTTTTCCCCGGCGACGCGATCGGTGGAGTGAGGTGAACCTGCTTTCGCGGTGGGCCGCTGGGCCGCTCGTGCCCGCCGCGAGCTCCTCGGGGGATGACGACGACGACAGCGTCGATGAGGGCGCGATCGACGATCCTCTCGATGACGACGAGAGCGACTTCGACGATTTCGATGACGATTTCGACGACGACTTCGAAGATGAGCCCGACGACCCAGACTGGGATCATCCCGACGAAGAGACTCCGGAAATGCCACCCGGAAAGAAGAAGTAGGGGCCTGCCCCGCTGCTGGATCACCCCTGGTCGACTGCCGGTCGGCCGTTCCGCGAGCCGATGGACCGACATGCTGCATCTCCACGACCAGATCGAAGAAGCCTGCCAGGCGATTTCCAGCCGCTGGGCCCTCCAGCCCGTTGTGGGCATCATCCTCGGCAGCGGCCTTGGCAGTGTTGCCGAGCAGGTGACCGAGCGGGTGGTGATTCCTTATGAGGAGATCCCCCACTTCGCGAAGTCGACCGCCCATGGCCATGCCGGGCAGCTGGTCTGCGGCTTGCTGGAGGGTGTGCCGGTGGTCGTGCTTGAGGGCCGCATGCATGCCTACGAGGGCTACCCGCTCGACCAGATCACCCTGCCGGTGCGGGTGCTCAAGCGGCTTGGCGGGGAGACGCTGATCGTCACCAACGCCTGCGGCGGCATGAATCCGCACTACACCGCTGGCGACATCATGGTGATCGACGACCACATCAACCTGATGAACGGCAACCCGTTGATCGGGATCAACGACGATCGCCTCGGGCCACGCTTTCCCGACATGTCGGCCCCCTACACGCCTGAGTTTATTGATCGAGCGCTGGAGATCGCTCGGCAAGAAAACTTCGTTGCCCACCGTGGCGTCTACGTGGCCGTCACGGGGCCAAACCTGGAGACGCGGGCGGAATACCGCTTCCTGCGGACGATCGGAGCCGATGTGGTGGGCATGTCGACGGTGCCGGAAGTCATCGTTGCGGTGCATGCCGGGCTGAAGGTGCTCGGCCTGTCGGTGGTCACCGACATGTGCCTGCCGGATGCGCTCGAAGAGGCGAGTGTGGAGAAGATTCTCGCAGTCGCCCGGTCTGCGGAGCCGAAGCTGAGGGCGGTCATCACGGCGGTGGTTCGTGATGCAGGTGCGGCGGAACTATAGGACGCGTGATGTTCGAACCGGTTCGCGGTAAGCCAGATTTTCCCGCCCTTGAAGCGTCGATCGCCGAGCTGTGGAAGAACGCGGGCATTCCTGAGAAGTCGCTCGCGCAGCGGGCAGGCGGTCCGTCGTTTGTGTTCTACGAAGGGCCGCCCACCGCCAACGGGATGCCCCACCCCGGCCACTGCCTGACCCGCACCATCAAAGACATCTACCCACGCTACCGCACGATGCGGGGCCAGTTCTGCCGCCGCAAGGCAGGCTGGGACACGCATGGCCTGCCGGTGGAAGTGGAGGTCTGTAAAGAGCTGGGCATCCACTCAAAAGAAGAGATCGAGGCCTACGGCGTTGAGCCCTTCATTCATCGCTGTCAGCAGAGCGTCTGGCGATACATGAAGGAGTGGGAGTCGCTGACCGAGCGGATCGGCTTCTGGATCGACCTCTCGGAGGCCTACGTCACCTACCACCGTTCCTACGTGGAGAGCGTCTGGTGGGCGCTGGCTGAGCTCTTTGACCGAGGGCTCCTCTACCGCGGCCACAAGATCGTCTGGTGGTGGGCGCAGGGTGGCACGGCGCTGTCGTCCGGCGAGGTGGGCCAGGGGTATCGGCAGGTTGCCGATCCGAGTGTGTTTGTGGCCTTCCCGCTGCTGGATGCTCAGGGACAGCCGACGCCCCGGAGCCTCGTTGCCTGGACGACCACGCCCTGGACGCTGCCGGCGAATCAGTTTGCGGCGGTCCGGGCCGACCTGGAGTATGTCGTGCTCCGCAGTGCCGAGACCGGGCAGGAGTATGTCGTCGCGGAGCCGCTGGCAGCGAGCCTGCTGGAGCGGCTCTCCAAGGATGCCTCCGCCGGCATTCCGCACGAGCTCATCGAGGTCGCCCGGCTCAGTGGTGCCTCACTGGTGGGCCAGAGCTACCTGCCGCCCTTCGACACCTTTCGGGGGGCCGGTGCTCCCCCCGTTGCCGGGTTGCTCGACGGTGGCGAGCAGCCGATCGCCTGGCGGGTGGTCAACGCCGACTTTGTGACGACCGACGCCGGAACGGGCATCGTGCACGTGGCACCGGCCTTCGGTGAGGTCGACTTCAGCGTGTTGGTCGCCGAGCAGGCCCGCTTTGTCGAGGGAGCCGGCCCCACGCTTCTCAACCCGGTGGCGGCAGACGGCCGCTTCACCGATGCCTTCCCGATGGGCTCGGGCCGGTTCGTCAAAGACTGCGATCGCGACATTGCCCGCGACCTGCGGGCCCGCGGGCTGCTCGTGCATCAGGAGCAGTATCTCCACGACTACCCGTTCTGCTGGCGGGCCGACAACGACCCGCTGATCCAGTATCCCCGCGAGAGCTGGTTTATCCGCACCAGCGGCTTCCGCGAGCAGATGCTGGCCAACAACCGGGAAATCAGCTGGCAGCCCGAGCACATCCGCGATGGCCGTTTTGGCAACTTCCTCGAAACCAACGTCGACTGGGCCCTCTCGCGGGAGCGCTACTGGGGCACGCCGCTGCCGATCTGGGTCTGTGAGGAGACCGGCAAGGCGGAGGCCGTGGCTTCCTACAACGAGCTGCTCGCCAAACCCGGCGCGACGGGTATGGAAGTCTTCGAGCAGGCCCGCCGCGACAATCCCGAGCTCTCCGACGACCTGCGGGTGCACAAGCCCTACATCGACGCGATCAGCTACGACTCGCCGTTTGCCGACGGGGCCCGCATGCGGCGGGTGCCTGAGGTGATCGACTGCTGGTTCGACTCGGGCGCCATGCCGTTTGCCCAGTGGGGCTGGCCGCACCAGGGGCACGACGACTTCGCCTCGCAGTTTCCCGCCGACTTCATCTCAGAGGCGATCGACCAGACCCGCGGCTGGTTCTACAGCCAGCTCGCCACCAGCACCCTGCTCTTCGGCAGTCGCGGCGAAGCTGAGATGACCCGGCCACTGCCTGACGGCGCCGCCCTGCCGCATGCCGAGGCCCCGCATCCCTTCCGCAGCTGCATCGTGCTCGGGCACATGCTCGGCGAAGACGGGCAGAAGATGAGCAAGAGCCGCCGCAACTACAAGGAGCCGGCGGAGATCTTCAACGCCTACGGGGCCGACGCCCTGCGGTGGTATTTCCTCGCGGGGCAGCCGCCCTGGACGAGCATCCGCTACAACGAGCGGGCGATCCGCGAGAGCGTGCCGGAGTTTCTCCTGCGGCTCTGGAACGTCTACTCGTTCTTCGTGATCTACGCCCGCATTGACGGCTTCAACCCTGGCGAGCTGACGGACGATCCGGGCTGCCTCGACCACGCCTCCCTGCGGGCGGCCCGTGGCTTCCGGCCGGCGAGCGACCGCAGCGAACTCGATCGCTGGATGCTTTCCGAGCTGCACGCCACAGCCGCGGCCGTGGTCGAGCATCTCGATCGGTTTGACCACTTCGCCGCCGCCGGCCGGCTGCACAGCCTCGTCGATGCCGTGAGCAACTGGTTTGTCCGCCGCAGCCGCAGCCGTTTCTGGGCGTCCGGGAAGGCCGATGGTGGCCCCGACGCGTGCCCCGACAAGCTCGATGCCTACTGGACGCTCTATGAGTGCCTGATCGAAATCAGCAGGCTCTCCGCCCCGTTTGTTCCGTTCGTCACCGAGGCGATCTGGCAGAACCTCGCGGTCGCTGCGTTTGGTGATCGGGTGGCTGAGAGCGTGCATCTCTGCGACTACCCCACCGGCCGTGCCGAGCTTGTGGATGAAGACCTCGCCCGCCGCATGGCGGCGGTTCGGGATATCGCCTCGCTGGGCCGGGCTGCCCGGGCTTCGGCCAAACTGAAAGTGCGGCAGCCGCTGGCCAAGGTTGAAGTCATCCTTGCGGACGGAGCCGATGTCGCCGACACGGCCTGGCTTGAGTCGCATGCGGGAATCGTCTGCGACGAGCTCAATGTCAAAGCCTGCGAGGTCTGTCGGGATCCGCAGCGGTACATCGACCGCTCTGTGCAGCCGGATCTCAAAAAGCTTGGGCCAAGGCTTGGCAAGAACGTTCCCAAGGTCCGCCTGGCCATGCAGAAGGCAGACGCTGCAGCCCTCCTTGCCGATGTCGCCTCCACGGGAAGCGTCGCACTGACGCTCGACAACGGCGAAACCGTCTCGCTCACCCGCGACGACCTCATCGTTCGCACCACCGCCAAGCCCGGCTGGGCAGCGGCGGAGAGCGACCGGGCTGTCGTGGTGATCTCCGCCGAACTCACCGAAGAGCTGATTGCCGAGGGGCTTGTCCGCGAGGTAGTGCACGCCGTGCAATCGAAGCGGAAGGACCTCGACATGGAGTTCACCGACCGCATCGAGCTTGCCTTCGCCACGGAGGCAGCCCCGCTGAAGATGGCCCTGGAACGGCATCTCGGCTATGTCGCCACCGAAACGCTCGCCACCTCGGCGTCGTTTGGCCAACTGGCCGATGCCGATCAGGAAGAGCTCGCGGTGGATGGCCATCCCCTCACGATCAGCATCCGCCGGGCTGCGGGAGCCTCCGCAGCGGAGGCCTCGTCGTGATGCCGGCTGCCGCGAAGCTGCGGCTGGCCGTCTTTGTGTCTGGCAGCGGCCGAACGCTGGAAAACCTGCTCGCCTGGATCGCCGCTGGCCGGCTCGATGCCGAGATCGTGCTCGTGGTCGCCAGCCGGGAGGGCATCCGTGGCACGGCGATCGCCCGCGACGCGGGGCTCGCCACGCAGGTGCTCGATCCCCGCCAGAGCACCGCCGCCGATGTCAGCGATCGGGCCTTCGCTGCCTGTCGCGAGCAGCATGTCGATCTCGTCGTGCTCGGCGGCTACCTGCACCTCCTGGCCATTCCCGCCGACTATGCCGGCCGCGTCGTCAACATCCACCCGTCGTTGCTGCCGGCTTTTGGCGGGAAGGGCTATCACGGCGCCGCCGTGCACCGGGCTGTGATCAAACGGGGCTGCACCGTCTCCGGCTGCACTGTGCACCTCGTCGACGAGGTGTATGACAACGGGCGGGTGCTCGCCCAGCACGCCGTGCCGGTGGAGGCGGGCGACACTCCCGACACCCTCGCTGTTCGCGTCTTCACCGCTGAGTGCCAGCTGCTCCCGGAAACGCTCCAGGCGATTGCCTGCGGCGATTACGGACCCCTGCCCCTGCCGCCTGGTGTGCCGGCGGGTCGGTAGGGTGGTGGGCCGCTCGGGGTGAGCCCGGGGCTACCCCTCCGGACGCTCGCTGCGGGCCCTCCAGGCCCTCGCTCGCTCGGATATCCGC
>CALCGM010000490.1 GCA_937900985.1 uncultured Planctomycetaceae bacterium
ACGAGCCCAAAAGTGATCAACGCGGAAACCGCCCAGAAAAACTTGTAGCCGTGCGCCCATTCAAGCTCGGGAATGCTCTCGAAGTTCATCCCATAGACTCCGCAGAGAAACGTCAGCGGGAGAAAGATCGTGCTGACGACTGCGAGCCGGTTCATCACCAGGTTGGTGCGGTGGGTGGCCACGGTGAGCGAGAAGTTCATCGCGCTTTCGAGGATGCCGAGGTTGCTCGTGATATCCGAGAGCAGCCGCTCGAGCGTGGCGATCATGCCGCTCATGTAGCCGAGTGTCGCCTCACTGATGAGCGTGGTCTTGCGGGCCACCAGCTCTTCGAGCACGCGACGGGTTGGCATCGCCCGCTTCCGCAGCGCGAGCAGTTCGCCAGTCACATCGGCAAGCTCAAGCAGCGTTGCCTCGTTGGTATCGGTCCTCAGCTTCAGCCGCATCGTCTCGACCTTCTGCTCCAGCCGGCTCTGCAGCCGCAGATACTGATCGACCTGCTCGTTCCAGAACTCATAGATCAGAAAGCTGGGCGTCGCAGCATGCCGCTGAAAGTCGCAGAGGTAGTCCCGCCGCACCTCCGTCAACACGGCCGACGCCCCACGATGAAACGTCACCAGGAAGCCCTCGCCGATGAGGAGGTGGAGGGTCTGCCCGACGAGCCCGTCGGTGCCAGCCACCACGCCAACGAGGCTGATCTGCAGGAGACGTTCGCTCCGACGCACCTCGGAAACCTCCGCCTCGCAACAGCCAGCATCACCGACGGAACTGGGATCAAAGCCGGCCAAGCCGCTGGCCGGCAGCAGCTCAACGATCACCTCCGGACGGGCCTGCTCGCAGTCGACATCGATCCACACAAACCGACCTTCAGCAAGCGTGTCGGCGATGTCATCGAGCTCGACAAGCCCAGAGCTGCGGTCCTCAAAATCGAGAAACTCCGCCTGCACGCCCGTGACTTCGCGTGGGGGCTGACGGCGCTGCGAAACTTCGTGGTTCCGCAGCGTCTCCCGCATGGCCATACGTGGTGTGGCAAGCCTGTTGCCAGCCTGAACACTCATGAATGAATCTCCCGAAATATCGGGTGGGTCTGTACCATGCACCCACCCACGGTCCCAAGGGCAGTTGAGGGCCGACGGCAGACGCGACACACGCACGGAGGGAAAGACGCACGATGCTGCACGCAATTGTAATGGCAGGTGGTTCGGGAACCCGCTTCTGGCCGGCCAGCCGGGCCCGGCTTCCCAAGCAGCTGCTTCCCCTCGGCGGTGAGCGAACGCTTCTCGAAGACACCGTGGCCCGTCTGGAGGGCCTGGTGCCGCCGGAGCGGACGCTCGTGGTGACCTCCGAACGGCTGGAGAAGGCTGTCCGCGAGCAGCTGCCGACGGTGCCCGTCGACAGCATCGTCGGCGAACCGTGCAAGCGTGACACCGCCCCCTGTGTGGCGCTCGCGGCCCTGCTGGTGAGCCGGAGCGATCCCGAGGCCACCATGGCGGTGATGCCCTCCGACCACGTGATTCGTCCTGAACATGCCTTTCGTGAGGCGATTCAGCAGGCCGCTGCCATCGTGGAGCAGACGCCAGGCCGGCTCGTGACCTTCGGCATCCCTCCCTCCTACCCGGCCGAGAGCTTCGGCTACATCGAGCGAGGCGAGCCGCTGACCGAACCCCACGGCAAGGCTCGCGGCTTTTCGGTCTGCCGCTTCCGGGAAAAGCCGCCGGCGAGCGTGGCCGAAGAGTATCTCGCCGCGGGCACGTTCCTCTGGAACGCCGGCATCTTCGTCTGGAAGGCCGCGACGATCCTCGCGGCGATGCGGGAGCGGCAGCCGGAGTGCATGGCCCACCTCGAGACGATTGTGCAGCACTGGGATTCCCCGGATCGCCGCCGCGTGTTTGCCGAGGAGTTTGCCGCGATCAAGGGCATCTCCATCGACTACGCCGTGCTGGAGCAGGCCACGGACGTGGCGGTGATCGAGGCTCCCTTTACCTGGGACGACCTGGGCGGCTGGTCTGCCGTGGCCCGACAGCGGGGCACCGATGCCGACGGCAACACACTCGCCGGGAAACACCTGGCAATCAACACCAGCGACTCCATTGTGCAGTCGGCCGACGATCATCTGGTCGTCACCATCGGCCTCAAGAATATCCTTGTAGTACACACCCCCGACGCCACGCTCGTGGCAGACCGCTCCCGCGAGGAGTCGGTTCGCAAGGTGGTGGCCGAACTCGAGACGCGAGGCTGGCATGAGTATCTCTGACGTGCGGCGAACGCTCCTGGCGGCCGTCATCGCCTGCGGTGCCTTTGCCGCAGCCGCGTGCCGGGGCCAGGAGGCCGCCACGGCCGCACAGGCCCCGCCAGCGTCCGCAACCTGGGATGACTGGCTCCGCGAGATCCGAGACGGCCGCGACGCGCTGGAATGGTCTGACCGTCGCGTGGCCCACGACTGGCGGCTTCAGCAGCACAGCGGCGGCGTCCGCTGGCGGCTGCTCGACCCCCGCGACGAGGTCGTCGTCGAGGGCCCGCGGGGCGACTGTGAGACCACCTTTCTGCGGCTGCAGTCGGCCGGCACCATCCCCACCGTCAGCGGGCCGACCGTGCTCGTGCTCCACGGCCTCGGCCAGGGCCGGCAGTCGATGCAGCCCCTCGTTTCGTATCTCCGCGGCACGCTCGATGCCACGGTGCTCTCGATCGGCTACGCCAGCCCACAGGCTGGTCTCGAAGTGCATGCCGACACGCTCAACGAGGTGATCGAACAGCTGCCCGAGGCGACCACGCTCTCCTTCGTAGGCCACAGCCTTGGCAATCTCGTGGTGCGTCGCTGGATGGCCACCGCCCCGCCGCCAACGCTGCAGCGGGTGCAGCGGATGGTGATGCTCGGACCGCCCAACCAGGGCTCGGAACTGGCCCGGCTCGCTTCCCGCGTCTGGTTTCTGGCCATGCTTTCCGACGGCCCCACGAGGCAGCTCGGCATCGACTGGGAGAAGGTCGGCACCCAGCTGGCTGTGCCCCCATGCGACTTCGGCATCGTGGCTGGTGGCACCGGCGACGAGCGGGGCATGAGCCTGCTGCTTGCTGGCGATGACGATGCGATCGTGCGGGTGGAGGAAACACGGCTTGAGGGCTCCAGCGACTTTCTCCTGCTTCCCGTGCATCATGCCGACATGATGCGGGACACGGCGGTGCAGCGAGCAGCGGTCTGCTTTCTCAGGGACGGCCGGTTTCTTGAGCCTGGCAGCTCGAGCGCCGCTGAGGAGCAGTCTGGCGAAACCGGGGCGGGCTCCACGCGGGCTGCGGCACGCGATGAGGCCCAGGGGCCATGACGGCTGACAAGTCAAACGCCGCACTGCCAACGATCCACAGCGAGGGCCGGGTGGCTGCTGTCGACTACGGCCGCCGACGGATGGGAATCGCCGTCTGCGATCGGGAACGCATCCTGGCGAGCCCGCTCGTGGTGCGACAGCCCGGCAAGAACCGTCGCCTGGAAGAAGACTTCTTTCGCCGCCTCGTGATCGAAGAGGATCTCGTCGGCTTTGTCGTCGGCCTTCCGCTGCATGCCGACGGCCGGGAGAGCGAGATGTCGGCAGAAACCCGCCGCTTCGCCAGCTGGCTCGCCTCAACCACAGGCCTGGCGGTGGAACTCCAAGACGAGCGATACACGTCCGCAGCCGCCGCCGGCAGGCTGGCCGGCGTGGGCCTCTCGCGCGGCTCCAAGAAAGCTCGCTCCGATGCGGTCGCGGCCCAGATCATGCTGGAAACCTGGATGGCCCGTCGAGCCGTCGAACGCGACCAGCGGCCAGAGCGAGGCCTGTTGTGAGCGATGACCTCGCTGTTCAGCGGAGCCCCAAGCGACGGCTCATCGCCGGCTGCGGCGCCCTCGGCATGCGGGTTGCCCGCCGCTGGATGGCCGCTGGCGATCAGGTCTGGGGCACCACCCGCAGCAGGCAGGATCTGCTCACCGCGGCAGGGATCGCGGCGATCGTGGTCGACCTTGGATCGGGCCAGCTGCCTCCGCTGCCGCAGCTCGACACGGTGTTGTGGGCAGTCGGCTTTGACCGCCACAGCGGAACATCCCCGCACGACCTCCACGTGGGCGGCTTGGCTCGCCTGCTCGACGCGGTTCCGTCGCCCGTTCGCGTGGTGCTGTCGAGCTCCACCGGCGTGTGGGGAGACGGAGACGGTGAGCTGGTCGACGAGCAGACCCCGGTCTGCCCGAGCAGGCCGTCGGCCGCCGCGCTCGTCGAGGCCGAGGCGATGCTTCGCAGCCATCCCCAGGGCCCCGGCGTGGCCCTCCGCTTTGCCGGCCTCTACGGCCCAGAACGGCTGCCCCGGCTCGATGACCTGCGGGCCGGCCGTGAGATCGCCGCCGATCCGGCAAGCTGGCTCAATCTGCTGCATCTCGACGACGCGGCCTCGATCGTCTGCTGGGCTGCCGATGCGGCGGCCCCTGCCCCGCTCTATGTGGCCTCAGACGGAAGGCCGCTGCTGCGAGGCGACTGGTACGCCCGACTCGCTGAGATGACCGCCAGCCCCCCGCCCCGATTCGTCGCGGCAGCGGCGGCAGCCCGCGGCGGCAACAAGCGGGCAAACCCTTCGCTGTTGCTCAATCAGCTGACCCCGCCGCTGGACTATCCCGACGCCCTCGCCGCCGTCGAGGCGATCATTCGCGGCGGCTCGTCGTCGTCCTAGCTGTCCGTCCGTGGGAAAAGCCATGCATGGCCTTTTTCCACTCAGACAACGCCCCGCAAAGCCGAGGTTTTTGGGCCTCGCCGGTCGCCGCATCCTGCGGCGGCAGCCTTGTTGCACAGTCTGCGAGCGGCGACAACCTGCCGGCTCGCCGCTGTGGTCAGGGAGCCTGCACCGCAGCGGAGGCAGCCTCGCTGGCCGTCTTCGTCTCCACCTCCGGCATCGCCAGGCTCGCCAGCCCGCTCCGCAGGGCCTGCAGGTAATCGGTGGTCACCCGCATCGCCTCCTCGAAGTAGAAGTCCTGCTTGACGATCGGCCGCTTCAGGCTGTCGCCCTCTTCGAGCTTCTTCTCTTCGTCATCGGCGGCCTTGAAGTCATTCCAGTGCTTCACAAACTCGCTCTCCACGAGCGAGATCTCCTTCTCCTGCTTCCGCAGCTTGTATTTCTCGATGTCGTTGACAACCTTGCCAAACTCTTCATCAGCCTCCACGCGGGCGGCCGATCGCTGGCGAAGGGCAGTCACCATTTCGTCGCTGACCCGGCCCGTCGACTCAAACGAGGCACGCGGCACGCGATCAAAGGCCAGGGCGTAGTCGAGATCCGATTCGCCCACCTCAAGGTGTGTGGTGATGCTCGGCAGCTCCACATCGCTCTTCACGCCTTCATTCTGCGTGCTGTCGCCAGACGGTCGGTAGAACTGCTGCATCGTGATCTTGATCGCACCGAGCGACGGAGCATTCGGAAGCCGCTGAAAGAGCTGCCGACCCAGGTCGAGCAGGCTCTGCACGGTGCCCTTGCCATGCGTGGCTTCGTCGCCGATCACCAGGCCGCGGCGGTAGTCTTGAATGGCCCCGGCCAGGATCTCGCTGGCGCTGGCACTGAACTTATTGATCAGCACCACCAGCGGACCGTCCCATTCGACTCCAGGCTCCATGTCGTCGTACTGCTGCACACGGTCGTCGGCATCCTTGACCTGCAC
>CALCGM010000491.1 GCA_937900985.1 uncultured Planctomycetaceae bacterium
CGGCGAGCTGCTTGTCGGACGGGCGGTTGAAGAGTTTCGACTGCTGGTGGTAGGTAGCGCCGAGGTTGTAGAAGCTGTCGGGATTGCCGGGCTGTTTGGCGAGGGCCTGCTGAAAGGCGTTGGCCGCCCCCTGGTAGTTGCCCTGCTGATAGAGCTGCACTCCCTCCGCATTTTCGTTGCCGCGCATCCCGCCACAGCCGGTCGCGGCGAAGATCACCGCGACCGCGAGGCTCAGGCACGCCGAAGTGCGGTCTGCTGACCCCATGTGTTCTGCCACTGCCGACACACGAAACCGCGGCAGCCAGCCTGCCGCAGGCGGCGGGAACGGTAGGTTTCCCAGCCGCAGCAGGCAAGTCCACTCAGGCCGAGGCCGTCCGGACATAGCCGAGCGACCGCACCACTTCGAGCACCTCGCTGCAGGTGGGAAAGAGGCGGCCCGTGCTCCGCTTGTAGCTTTCGAGAGCCTGCATGAACTCCATCTCGTCAGCGGAGTAGTCGCGCTCGCAGGTGGTGGGATCGATCAGCCTCCGCCGGCTTTGTCGCCCGGCAACACTCCCTGCTCGCTCATTCGCACGCGTGACACACTTCGCAGCCATCGACCTCTCCTGAATACGACCAAGCCGGCACGCAAGAGAGATCGACTGCGAAGCCTGGGAAACTTTTCCGTTCACGAAAAGTTTCCGGTTTTTCCGATTTTTCCGGATGAGCGAAACCCTGCGGGCCTCCCGTGAAGGCCGCGCTCGGTCGCCTAGCGGTTGTTGAAAAACTTCCGCAGAGCCGAGGCAGCCGCATCGCGAGACGAATCGGTGTCGTCTTTCGGCTTCGTGGGCAGCGTTCCGGGCTTCGTTCGCGACTCTTTGATCGCTTCGACCAGCGATCCGCTGCGGGTCAGTGAGGAGTCGTCTTGCGAGCCTGAGTCGCCGGGCACGGATCCTGAGGCGGTCGACTCACTGCCGACGTTGATCGACGACTGCGACCCCTCGTCCGGGCCCTGCGTCGAGGTGTCCGCCATGCGAATCGAATGGGTGGTGTCCATGCCGCTCCCGACATCCTCGTCGGCCATCAGCCACCGCGACACGTCTTCCTCCGACCGCTCCACGTTGGGCATCACGCAGGCCACGGTCAGCTCCAGCGAGCCGACACGCAGGCGATCGCCGTCATGCAGGACGGTTTTGGCCTCAATCCGCTTTCCGTTGACGAACGTGCCGTTGCGACTGCCGAGATCTTCGACGGCCACATGGTCGCTCTCCTTGAGCACCTGGCAATGGCGGCGGCTCACTTCCTCGCTCAGCGGACGAACGTCGCACTCTTCCGAGCGGCCAATCAGCAACCGCGGCCGCTTGAGCACGATGGCCCGGCCTGCGCTTTTGCCCGTGGCGACGATGAGCTTCGCCTCCATGGTGTTTCCCCTGAGGTGAAAGGCTTGCCCCGCAAACGCCTGCCGCCGCTGTCTTGCGAGGGAGGCGGCCAGGCTCTTCCCCGAGCACCGACCGACTCGCATACAAACTCAATGCTAACACGAAACCCAGGCGGTCACCACCTCCGCCGCCTGCGGCAACGCCCGCGTCGGTGCGTGATCTTCCTTGAGTTCATCGCCGGCCAAGCCAGGCTGCCGACCGAAACCGTTCGGCCCGCTCGGCAACACGTGCGGCCCGACCATCGACCAGAAACGGCCCGGCAAACACACAGGTCATCTCCAGCGACGACGCGAGCGTTTCGAGCCACCGCCGCACCAGGGCGTCGACCGGGACCGTGCCGGGGCTCAGTTCGGCCAGCCCCGGCCTCGTCGATGCCTGGCCGGCCTGATCGCACTGCCGCAGCAGCAGGCTGCCGTGCTGGAGAACGCTTCCCGAGAGCCGCCGCTGAGCGCTGCCGAGCACTTTGTGCGGACCGACCACGACGTCGCCCACCGCCCGCCGGTCGAAGCAGAGCAGGGGACCGTCGGGGGCCGATTCACCAGAACCGCCGCCATGTCCGCGGTTTTCTGAAACCATCGCCGCCTCCAGGCCCATCGAGCCGAGCACGTCCACCATCGCGGTGTGGACGGCGTCGTAGAGCAGCTGCGGGGAGCCAGCCAGAGGATGCTGCCGCGCGACCGCCGCCGCATAGGTCTGGTCGGTGCCGTGCAGGATGGCTCCCCCACCGCTGGGCCGGCGGACGAGATCCAGCTGGGCCGCTCGAGCGAGTGGCTCCGCCTCGGCACGCTTCTGAAATCCCCCCAGCGAAAGGGTCGGCCGGCTCCAGGTGTAGAGCCGCAGCATCATCCCTCCGCACGCCGCAGCCTCCTCAGCCAGGAGCTCGTCGGCGGCCATGTTGGTCGCCCCACAGGCCGGGGCATCTTCCCAGACAGTGAGCACGGTGGCGTTTTCCGGAATCGACATCCAGGCCAGTGCTCCTCAGGGGCTCGGGCTTCCCGCAACGCAGCTCAGTGCGGCCCGTCGCTGACAGACGCGTCGTAGGCTGCCTGGTCCATCAGGGCATCGAGCTGGCTCGGATCGGCCAGCTTGATCTTGATGATCCAGCCCTCGCCGTAGGGGTCGCTGCCGAGCAGGTCGAGGTTGTCGGGCAGCTCAGTGTGCACCTCCACCACCTCGCCGGAGCAGGGTGCGTAGAGGTCGCTGACCGCCTTCACGCTCTCGATTTCGCCAAACGACTCGCCGGCCGTCACCTGGGTTCCCACGGCAGGCAGCTGCATGAACACCAGGTCGGTCAGCGCTTCCACGGCGTAAGCAGAGACACCAATCGTGGCCAGGGCTCCGGGCGCAGGATCGCCCTCGACACGGATCCATTCGTGCGACTTGGCAAACTTCATGACGACAGGCATCTCCTCGTAGCTGGGCCGCCCCTTGAGATCAGGGCATCACGACCGCTGGTTCTTGTGACTGGCAAGAGAATACCGCATCGGTCGGCCGGCGGTCAGGCCTGCTGCCGCCAGCCCGGGAAGGGCAGGGGGCTGACGGTCGCTCGCTGGCGGCTGCCGCGGATGTCGACCTCCAGCTCCGCACCCGGCTCAGCCAGCGACGAATCCACCATCGCCATCGCCACTGGCACCCCGAGCGACGGAGCGAAGCTGCCGCTGGTCACGATCCCCAACGGCTCCACACCACCGCTGGCATACACGCCCGATCCTTCACGAGCAGGCCGCTTGCCGGAGAGCACAAGGCCCACCCGCTGCTTCGCGGCAGGGGGCTCCTGCATCGCGGCGAGGGCCTCGCTGCCCGGAAAGCTGCGGCCCTCGAGCGACACGCCGCGGCCGAGGCCGATCGCGAAAGGGTTGGTGTCTTCGATGAGTTCATGCCCGTAGAGCGGCATGCCTGCCTCGAGCCGGAGGGTATCGCGAGCCCCGAGACCGCACGGCCTAGCAGCGGCATCGGCGGCAAGCAGGGCTTCCCAGACCGCGACGGCATCCTCAGCAGCCACCACCAGCTCCACACCATCTTCACCGGTGTAGCCGGTGCGGCTGACCGCTGCGGAGTGGCCGGCGATGGTGGCGGTGCAGCAGCGATAGTTCTTCAGCGCGTTGATTCGCTCCGCGTCGGCCGGACTGGCCAGCGAGGTCACGATGGCGATCGCCGCAGGCCCCTGCACGGCGATCATCGCCGTCTGCCGTGTGTGATCGTCGAGCGTGACGCCTTCGGAGGGGAGCTGGCTCTGCAGCCAGGCCACCACGCGGTCACGGTTGGAGCCGTTGACCACGAGGGCAAAGCGATCGTCGCCCTCGCAGGCGACCAGCGCGTCGTCAAGAATCCGCACGCCGCGGCCGCCATTGTCGTCGGTGATCAGCGTGTAACGAACGCCGCCGGGCTGAAGATCGGCCACGCGGCGGGTGAGCATGCGATCGAGCCATTCGCGGCTCTGGGGGCCGGTGACGGCAAGCCTGCCCATGTGTGAGACATCAAACAGCCCGCAGCCGCTGCGGGTGGCCAGGTGCTCCTCCACAATCGAGGCATACTGCACCGGCATTTCCCAGCCGGCGAACGGCACCAGCCGACCGCCATGGTCCCGGTGCCAGGCGTGCAGCGGTGTGGTCAGGAGCCCGCCTGCCGAGGCCTCGCTGCCGGTCGCCCCGTTCTCACCCGAAGGTGCCCCGCTGCTGATTGCTGTCGTATCACTCACCTGCTGATTCCCATCCCCGGCATGTCCGCCGCTTGGTGATGCTGTGTGGTGCTGGTGCTCGCGAACCCCCGCGAGCCCTGCCGCAGACAGTGTAGTGGAGAAAGCACACGTTGAAGGCGGTCGCCCAGGCGGCTACCAGCGACGATACCGCTTGCTCTTGCGGGCCTTCTTCGCTGGGGCTGGGGCGCGGGCTTTTTCGGTCGCCTTGCCCTGTGGAGCGGTCTGACTTTTCTGCCGGCGGCGGCGTTCCTCCAGCCGAAACTCGGCCGAGCGTCTCTCCAGATCGACCTTGGCGACAACCACCGTGACCCGGTCGCCCAGCCGAAAGCTGTTGCCGGCGCGGTGGCCCGCGAGCATGTGGCGGCGGCGGTCGTAGCGGTAGCTGTCGGCCGGCAGGCGGTCGCGGGGCACGAGCCCTTCCGCCGGCAGCTCGATGCCTTGCACAAAGATCCCGAAGGCCTCCACGCCAGTGACCACCGCCTCCATCGCCTCGCCGATGCGGCTGCTGAGGTAGAGCAGCAGTTTCAGTTTCACCAGCTCCCGCTCGGCCGCCTCGGCCCGCCGCTCCAGCTGCGAGCAGACCTCGCCGAGTTCGATCAGGCCGTCGGCCGGGGGCCGTCGCTTGCGGCCGAGGGCATCGAGCCGGCGGTGGACGGTGAGGTCGGGATAGCGGCGAATCGGGGAGGTGAAGTGGCAGTAACAGTCGCTCGCCAGGGCGTAGTGGCCTTCCGGCTGTGGCCCGTAGACCGCCCGGGCGAGGCTCCGCAGCACCGCATAGTGGACAGCATGCACCTCCGGGGTGTTGCGGCTCATTCCCAGCAGCCGCTGCAGTTCAAAGCGGCTCTCAAGCGAATCGACCTCGAAGCCCAGCTCCGAGACAAACTCCGTCAGCTGCCGCAGTTTGCGGGGGTCGGGCTGCGGATGCACGCGGCGGAGAAAGGGAATGCCGGCCTCGGTGAGCAGCCAGGCGACCGCCTCGTTGGCTGAGAGCATGAACTCCTCGATGATCTGGTGGCTCTCGGTGTTGGCCACCACATGGGCGCCGCTGACGCGGCCGTCGCGGTCGAGGTCGATCTTCACCTCCGGCATCACCAGCTCAAGCGACCCCCGGGCAGTGCGGCGGGCCCTGAGGATGCGGGCAAGATCCCGCATGCGGCCGAGCAGGCCGCGGACGTCGTCGGCCATCGCCACCTCGCGGGTGGCCGGATCCTCCAGGAAGACGTCGACCTCCTCGTAGGCAAAGCGGCGGCAGCTGCGGATCGCAGTCCGCTGCACTTCGGCTGCGATGAAAGCGCCATCGGGAGCAAACTCGATCCAGCAGGTGCGGGCGTAGCGGACCCGGTCGGGCTGCAGGCTGGCGAGGTTGTTGGAAATGATCTCCGGCAGCATCGGGATCACACGGTCGGGCAGATACACGCTCGTGCCGCGGGCGGCTGCCTCCTGATCGAGAGGCGAGCCCTCCTGCACGAAGTGGGCCACGTCGGCAATATGCACGCCGAGCAGCCAGTGGTTGCGGTCGATCCGCTCAAGCGAGATCGCGT
>CALCGM010000492.1 GCA_937900985.1 uncultured Planctomycetaceae bacterium
CTGGGCTTCGGCGAGCTTTTCCATCGCGGCGTCGAGTCGGCCGACGTTTGCTGCGGTCTGGCTCTGGGCTTCGGCGAGCTTTTCCATCGCGGCGTCGAGTCGGCCGACGTTTGCTGCTGTCTGGCTCTGGGTCTCGGCGAGCTTTTCCAGAGAACGTTCCAACCGCCCGCTGCTTGCCGTCATCGATTCCTGCAGGCTGCGGAAATCATCTTTGGTGACCGTCTCGCGGAGTTCGTCGACCATGCCACCGAGCGTCTCGGCGAGCGCCTTCGCCGCTGGGTCTCCGAGAGATTCTTTGAGCTGTTCGTAGATGCGATAGGTGTTCATCGCGATTCTCCGAGAAGTCTTTCCAGCAGTTGACATCCGGAGTGTACGGGCGTTTATTATTGGTGTCAAGCGATGGGGCCGCGACGGAGCGTGGTCGGCCGCAGGCGTCGCTCGCGGTAGACTGCCGAATCACGCAGCGGAAGCGGGTGGGAGGCACTATGGAGACGCAGGATGAACGGTCGGTTGGTTGGGCCGCGGGCACGGCAGCGGGTGGCGTTTCGTGCTCCGCGTGTGCTGGCAGTGATGGCGATGGCAGCGGCTTTGGGGGCTGCGTGCGTGGCCGAGGATACGGGGCCGCTGCGGATCAACCAGCAGCAGCTGCTCGGCACGCACAACTCCTACCACATTGCCCCCGACGCCTTCACGATGGCAGCGATCTCATCGGTGGCAGGTGATGAGGCCAAGGCAATTGACTACACCCGTCGCCCGCTGGCTGAGCAGCTCGAGCAGCTCGGCGTGCGGCACCTCGAGCTCGACTGCTACCTCGACCCCGAGGGCACGCTCTACCGCAGCCCCCTGGCGGTGACGATGGCGAAGGTGGCCGGAGCGCGGGTGCCGCCGTTTGATCCCGAAGGAAGGCTGGGCAAGCCCGGGATCAAGCTGCTCCACAGCCCCGACTTTGATTTCCGCACGACGAACGAAACCCTCCGCGACGCGCTTGCCGAGGTGAAGGCCTGGTCCGATGCCCATGCCTGGCATGTGCCCATCTTTCTTCTCCTTGAGCTCAAGAGCGACTCCTTCTCAGGCTCCCAGCCACTGCCCTGGGAAGGGAATGCGTTTGCCGCGCTGCATCACGAGCTGCTCGACGTCTGGCCGCGAGAGCGGATGCTCACCCCGGCTGATGTGCAGGGCGGCGCGGTCACGCTCCGGGAAGCCGTCGAGGGCATCGGCTGGCCGGCCGTCGACGGCCATCGCGGCAAGGTCGCGTTTCTGCTCGACAACGAGGGAGCCGAACGGGATCGCTACCTCGCGGCCACCGACGACACTCGGCTGCTGTTTGTGAGCGTGCCTCGCGAGCATCCGCTGGCGGCCTGGATGAAGCGAAACGATCCCGTGGGCCAGGAGGCGGAGATTCGCGAACTCGTCCGCGATGGCTTTCTCGTGCGAACCCGGGCTGACGCCGGCACGGTCGAGGCCCGCGAAAACAGCACCCGACGCCGCGACCTGGCGATCGCCACGGGGGCTCAGCTGATCAGCACCGACTACCCGGAGCCGGATCCGCGGCTGAGCGACTACTCCGTGCAGCTGCCGCCGCCGGTGGAGCCGTGAG
>CALCGM010000493.1 GCA_937900985.1 uncultured Planctomycetaceae bacterium
GCCTTGCCGCTGGTGGCGTTTCCGCCGGCGAGCACGATCGGCAGGATCTCATCGATCACCTTCTGGCGGTCGGCATCGGGCAGACCACCGCCTGAGGCGATCATCGCCCGAGCCCGCTGGCGGACCTTCTGATCGGGATGCTCGGCAAGCCGGTTGCGTTCCACCAGCGGCAGATCGGTCAGCCGCACCGTGCCGTCCTCGATCAGATCCACGAGCACGCTCACCCACTCGCTGTTGCCCACGGCCACCCGGAAGGCGGCATCCCGCACCGCCGGCGGCAGCGTTGTCGCTCGCTCAACCAGAGCCTCAGCCACGCCTTCGCCCTTGGAAAGCCCAACGGCTGCAAGCAGGCCCTCGGCAAGCTCCGGGCTCGTGCGGGCGTCAATCAGCTCAAGCACCTCTATTGCTGCTTCGCCGTCTGCCGGCCGCATGCTCACCAGCCGAGCCGCCGCCTCGCTGCGGGCCTCGCCGGCTGCCGATGGATCTTCAATCACGGCCATCAGCGCCGCGACGACCTGATCCATCGCATCGTCCAGCACATCGCTGCCAGACCGCTGCACAAAGGCAATCAGATCGCCCTGGCTCGCCACCGGCAGCCGGGCCATCAGGCCCACGACCGCCTCCTTGCTCCGCTCGCCAAAGGCGATGGTCTCGCCCTTCGGCCAGCCGCGGGAGAGCCCGGCCACGACAGCGGCGGCCACCGCAGGGGGCGCGTCGGCAAGATGGCCGACAAGCCGGTCGACCTCGTCGGCCTTTCCTCCCCGGGCCACATGCTCAGCAACCCGCTCCACCAGCGCGATCCGTTTGGGGTCCACCACGGCATCCGCCGAGACGAGCCCCGGCAGCACATGCTCCGCCTGCACCGCCGCCGCCGCTGTCGCCGCATCGGTCAGCACCGGGTCATCAAAGGTGCGACGGTCGGCAAGCATGTCCATCACCAACTGGCCCGCTTCTGCCGACGAGGGCCACTCCGAGAGGGCCTCAAGCACCGCCAGGCGAACCAGCGGCGCGATGTCGTGGGCCACGTCGGACTGGGCCAGCGGCAGGAAGATCTCATCGGTGCGGGGCAGCGCCTTGACGGCGTTCATCCGCACGCCGCTGGAGGGATGCTCGACCGCGGCAAGCACAGCCGCCACGGCATCGGCATCGGCATGCTCGCCTTCGAGCAGCCCGAGCGCTTCGAGCGTCCAGATCGCGTGGATTGCGCCGGCATTGAGCCCGATGCCATCGACCGAGCGGTCCTGCACGAGCCTGATCAGCGCCGCGGCCACATCCCGGCCTCCATCGGCTCGCCCTGCCGCCCGATCGATCACCGCCCGCTGTGCGAGCGTTCGCCAGAGCATGGTGCTGTCGGCAAGGGCCGCGACCAGTTCGTCGGCGGTGGCGTCGGCAAGGGTCGTGCGGCCCGGCCCAGCCGCCCCGTGATAGGCGAGTCGCCAGATGCGGCCGTGCGTCTTGTCGCGAAGCGGCGTCTCGTAGGCGTTGCCCTTGCCGTTTTCAAAGCCCTCCGGCGTCGGGTTGTGCTGCACGATGAAGTTGTACCAGTCGACCACCCACAGGCTGCCGTCCGGGCCGACCTCGGCGATGATCGGCGCGGTCCATTCGTCGTCGCTGGCCAGCTGGCTGTAGGCCATCCGGCTGCGGAAGCTCGCCCCCGATGGGCTGATCTCAAACGCCGCGACCACATGGCCGGTCGGCTCGCAGACGAATGCCGTGCGGTTCCAGTACTGCTCCGGGAACGCCCGGGCGGTGTAGAGCCGGTGGCCAGCGGCCGCTGTGAAGCGGCCGTGGTGATCGACCTGCCGCACGGGCGCCTTTCCGTCGACCGCCCCCTTTCGCGGAGCGATCTCCATCTCCGGATCGCCGGCAATGCCGCGGAGCGTGGTGGCGGTCCAGCCCCGCACCCGCTCATACACCCGGTTGGGCAGCGGCAGGTACTCGCTCGGGTTGCCATTGGCGGTCGAGCCAAACACCAGGCCCTCCTCGCTGAAGCCAAAGCCCCAGGAGTTGTTGTTCGTGCTGCGAAGAAACTCGAGCTTCGAGCCATCGGGCAGGAAGCGGAAAAAGCCCTGGCCAAACCGGATCCGCTCGCCGCCCACACTTCCTTCGAAGCCGGAGTAGCCGACCATGCCATACACCCATCCATCGAGCCCCCAGGTGAGGTTGCTGGGCCCTGAGTGGGTGTCGCGGGTGCCCCAGCCGGTCGAGAGCACCTCGCGGCGGTCGGCCTGTCCATCGCCATCGTCGTCGGCAAGAAACAGAATCTGCGGCGCCTGGGCCACGATCAGCCCGCCGTCGTGGGGCAGGATCGAGGTGGGGATCGAAAGGTTTTCGGCAAACACCTCCCGCGTGTCGGCCAGGCCGTCGCCATCACGATCGCTCAGCCGCACGATCCGGTCATGGCCCTGGCCCTCGCCAGGCAGCACGATCTCGTTGGGATAGTCGACGCTCTCGGCGACATACAGGCTGCCATCGGCAGCGAAGGTGATCGCCAGCGGCTTGCCCGCCAGCAGCGGCTCGCTGGCGAAGAGTTCGGCATGGAAGCCCTCGGGGGTGATCACATGCTTGAGCGACTCCTCCGCAGAAAGCGGCGTCTGCATCGTGGTGATCGGATCGCCCACGGTGCCCCACTGGGCGTCGGGCACGTAGAAGGGCACCTTCGCCGGCTGATAGGCAAACGGCTCAAGCCCTTCCGACACAGCGACCGTCATCTGCGGATGGTCAACGAAGGGGCCGGCCTCGGCTGGATCGGCACCGGCGGCATAGCGGATCCCCCGCTCCAGCAGGTTCTGGAAGCCGGGATGGCTCCAGGTTCGCTGGTCGTGGCCCCAGGCGGTGTAAAACACGCGGCCTTTGCCCTCGCTGCGAACCCAGGTCCAGGGCTCGCGGTGGCCGTTCTCCTCGCGGACCTCAAGCACCGTGCGGCCGCGGTCGTTGTGCAGCCGGTGCACGTAGGTCTCGTCCCAGCTCTCGAAGCCCTCAAAGCCCCGCATCACCGGGTGGTCAGCGGCCACGATCTCGGTGCGAAACTCACCGGTGCCATGCCGCTCAAACTGGGCTCCCACCAGG
>CALCGM010000494.1 GCA_937900985.1 uncultured Planctomycetaceae bacterium
AGGATCGCTCGCGTGGCCGGCGTGATCGCCGCGGCCACCCGGTCGACGTCGATCGTGAACGACGGCGTTGTGTCGATCGCCACGCAGCGGCCACCAAAAAACTCGATCAGCGGCCGGTACATCACGAAGGCTGGCTCAAAAATGATGACCTCATCCCCTGGATCAAGGAGCGCCATCAAGGCCAGCACGAGCCCGCCACTCGCCCCGCTGGTCACACACAGACCGCGGTCGGCCGGACCGAGATCCGCCTCGACCTCCGCCAGCAGTTTCTCCCGCAAGGGGGCGATGCCCTGCGTGGGCGTGTAGCCATTGCGGCCGGCTTCGATCGCGGCGATGGCACCGCGGCAGGCTTCCGCCGGCATCGCGAAGTCGGGCTGCCCGATCGAAAGATTGATCGGGTCATCGAGGCTTGCGGCCAGGTCAAAGGCCCGCCGAATGCCGGAGGAATCAAAGGCAGCCGCCCGCCGCGAGATCATGCCTCGGGCGGGCGACTGGCTGAGGTTCACTGCGGGGGCATCGGCTGCCGACGCCCCAGACGATGGTGTGTTCACGTGTGAAATCGTCCGTCCCGGCTCACTCGGCAAACAGCTTGTCGAGCGCCTGGCCGAGCTTCTCACCACGCACGTCGAGCGACACCACGCGACCGTCGCGGCCAACGAGAATCACGGTGGGGATCCCACTGATGCCATACTTCGTGGCCATCGGGTGATTCCAGCCGGATCCCTCCGACTGCTCGAACAGGATGGGCCAGGGGATCTCCCGCTCCTGCACGAAGTCGACCAGCGCCTGCTTGTCTTCATCGAGGCTGATGCCGATCACCTCAAAGCCGCGGGCGTGATACTTCTCGTACTGAGCCAGAACGTTGGGCAGCTCGGCGATGCAGGGGCCGCACCACGTGGCCCAGAAATCGACGAGCACCACCTGGCCTTCCAGGCTCTTCTGATCAAAGGCGGTGCCGTTGAGCAGCGTGCCGGTGATCTCGATCGGGTTGCCCGGCAGGTCGAGCCGCCGCAGCACGCCGTCAAACTTGGCCGCCATCTGCTGGATCCGCTCGTCACTGCTCTTGGCCAGCATCGTGGCCAGCATGGCGTAGGCCTGTTTCGCGAGGTCCGCACCGCCGGGCATGTTTTCAAAGGCACTGGCCACCTGCATCGCCAGCTGCGCGGTCTGGGCGTCGTCGGGATTGGCTTCCAGCATCCCCTGAATGCTCTGCAGCAGCTCGGCACCACCCTGACCGCCCGTGTTCATCACCCGGCGAGCCGCCACCAGCAGGGTGATCCGGCGGGCTTCGTTGGCCAGTTCTGGCGATGGGCTGTTGGCCAGCGACTCCGCGTAGGCGACGAGGTCGCCCTCGGCCTTTTCATTGCCCAGCTGCGAGAGCATCATCAGCGACTCGAGCTTCATCCGAGCCCCGGCCAGAGCGTTTTCATCGCCCGGCTGCGACTGGGCGAGAATCTTGTCGGCCGCTTCCAGCGACACGTTCGCCACCTGACCGAAATACTGCATCATCTCGTCGCGAGACTTCGGCCGCCCCTGCGGCTGCTGCAGCTGCTGGACAAACGCCATCAGCTCCTCAGGCGTGCCATCTGGGCAGGGGGGGACCGGCGGCAGGCCTTCGGCGGCCTGGCCTGCGGCGGGCTGCGCCACCGCCACACCACCCGATGAGAAAACAACAGCCAGCCCGATCAACACCGCCATCACAGGGCGGGCGACCGCCGTGGCGGAGCAGGGCAGGGCAAAACGGCTGCCGCGACGAGTCGCGGAATGAAGAGTCGACATAAAACGTGCCTCATCGGAAGCGTGGCTGCGGGCCCGAAGCCGGGCTGCGAAATGGGCCGACCGGCGAGGGAACACGCTCCCGCGCGGCGACGTGCCACATGCTACCCCGGTGACGATGCCGGAGCCAAGCGAGCCTTCCGATGGCAGGCAGATGGGCCACCCGGGCAGCCCCGACGCCGTAGCAGAAAGAGCTCGCATCCTGCGGCGGCAGACGTGTTCCACAGTCTGCTAGCGAACCCGCGTACGAAACCGCACAAAACCGGTGTCGCCCGGCTGGAGCGTTTCGCTGAGCCGCCAGGTGAGCACCACCGCTCCGTCGTCCGCTGAGCCGGTTGAGAACGTGGCGGGCACGGTGGCATCGGCCGAGTCGGCGATGTAGTCCAGCCGCTGGGGCAGGGCATCGACGAGCACGATGTCGGCCAGGGGACGGTCGCCAGAGTTGAAAAACGCGATGGTGAAATCGAGTTCCTCACCGGCACGTGCTGTGGGGCTGCCGGCCGACTTGGAAATGGTCAGTTCGGACCGGCCTTCCTCTTCAATCCTAAGGGTGGCGGTGGTCCGGTCGGACGAGATCACGGCCGCCGGCTTCTCGCCGATCATCACGGAGGCTTCCTGGAGGCAGGTCCAGGCGTAGGGAATGTCGAAGCCGACGATGTCTCGCACATCCTGCACGCGTGCAAGCGGCTCGGTGTTTTGTTCGTTGGCAGCCGCCTGGGGGTGCTCTTCGCCGATGGCTGCATCAGGCAGCAGCTCCTCGGCAACGGCCAGGGCCACGTCAGCCGTTTCGATCCCCATCCCGGTCGCCTTTTGACGAGCGGTGTCGGGGCCAATGCGGCGACGGCCCGAGAGCACGGGATCGAGCCCGGTATCAATCTCCACCGCGTCGTCGGTCTCCACCCGGAGCGTGGAGGCAATCACCGAGTCTTCGAATGGCCGCACCACCTCACGAACGGAGGCAAACCGAGGGGCAAACACACACGTGCAGTTGGAGACGGCAATGCAGGTTTCGTGCTCGAGGTCATCCTCGGCTCGATACCGGGCGACGGTGTCGCCTGCGGTGAGCTGAACGATCTCGTTGCCAACCGCTTTGGCCGGCGCCAGGTGATCGCCGCCGTCGCAGATCAGGCAGCCACCGGCAAGCGGCGGCGGAGCGAGGGGGAGCAGCACAGGGCCACAGGTGGGGCAGGGGGCGGTTGGCTCGCAGGCAGCCGTGTAGGCAACCTGCTGAATCTCCCCGACTCCTTCCACGCCGGTGGGCCTCGGAGCGGCCACCTCAGCCAGCCTCGGCTGCACGGGCCGAAACTCGACGGGGCCTGACTCCAGCGAGCCCACCACGGCCGTCGGCTGCTGCTCGGTGGCTGGCATCGATCGGCACGACGCCATCAGCAACGCTGTGAGGGCAATCGACCCGATTCGCAGCCAGCTCATGGCAGTACCTCAGCGGAGGGAACACGATTGCCCACGATGAACTCAAGCACCGGATCACCGAGCGTGCGGGCCACTTCCAGGGCATCGTTGCCCGGTTCGACATCAAACGAAACGGGCGGTTCGGCTTCCAGGCAGTCGGTGGCGGAGTAGACGACGCGACGCACAAGAGCACCCTCCATCGCCTCCGCCAGATCCTCGCGGTCGATCACCAGTTCCACCGGAAATCGCCACTCGTCGGCCGGAGGAGCATCGAGCTTGGCGAGCACCCGCACTGACGGGAACAGCTCCATGCCCTCGTAGCCGGGAATCCGTGTCAGCCGCAGCCGATGGGCCGAGCCGACCGGCAGCTGCATCCGCAGCGGCACAGTCAGTGGCTCAGACCATCCGCCGGCGGTTTCGACGGCCACGAGGAGCCCAGCTGGCCCCTCGATCGTGACCGCCTGCATGTGGCGAAGCCGGGGAGCATGCTGCGAGCGAGGCATGGCGCCAATCGCTCCCGGTGTAGGCCCAGACATGGCAACCCGTCCTGTCGCTCCCGTCCCAGCCGCCTCCCGGGCCAGGCCCGGGGAGGCGATCAGGGCGAGGACGAGTATCACCAGCAGCCTGCCTGCCACTCGCAGCACTCTCCCCGGCCGCAGCCGGAGGCAGCGGGGCTTGGCCCGTTGCACTCGATTCATCACTCGTAGCACTCCTCACCGCCCGGCGGGCAGTTGATGTCGTTGACGTCACCCGGGCCGCCGTTGTCGACCATGCGGATCTTGTCGCTGTGCGGCTGCTTGAAGTGCAGCCTGGGGATGTCAGCCCGCTCGGTGATGTAGCCCTTCGTGGCAGGCTTGGGATAACTCAGCCCAGGCTGCTGCTGCACGTGGAGCTTGACCGAGCGACTCGGGGGCGGAATGTGCATCCGCGTATGGTTGGTGATCGTGTGCTTCTGCAGACCAGCCGGAATCCCCAGTGGGATGTGGGCCGGGCCGGGAAGACCGATCGGCGTGCCGGTGATCGGCATCCCATACTGCGGAGCTGTCGCACCTGCCACGAAGGCCGGGGGCACCATGCCGGGATTGCCGCCAGCGGGCATGCCCATTGGCGTCATGTAGCCGACCGGCACCGCACCGCCGCCACTCCCTCCCTCGCCGCCGGCAAACGATGCCCCAGACGAGGTCTGCAGGTCTTTATTGCCGATGCGAACGATGGCCAGGATCGAGCCACG
>CALCGM010000495.1 GCA_937900985.1 uncultured Planctomycetaceae bacterium
GCCCCACAAACTGCCTGGCATAGGGCGAGAGGCTCTCCACATACCGCCGCTGCCCTTCGGCATAGAGCGTGTCGAAGGCGAGCGAGGTCTTGCCGGAGCCGCTCGGCCCGCAGCAGACGGTCATCGCTCCGCGGGGGATGTCGAGGTCGACCGCCTTGAGATTGTGCTGGCTCGCTCCGCGAACGGCGATGGCCGGGGGGCCCGGATCGATCGAGGCCTTGGCCACTTCGGCTGTGAGCTTTTCAAGGCTCGGCGGCACCGGCTTGCGGCCTCGGCGGCGGGGTGTGGCGGCAGTCTCGGCCTTGAGCATCGCTCTGAGGGCCTGGCCGGTGAGCGACGCCTTCGCGGCGGCCACCTGCTCTGGCGTGCCACAGACCACCAGCTCACCGCCGCCGGCCCCACCCTCGGGCCCGAGGTCGATCACATGGTCGGCCCGCTTGACCACGTCGAGGTTGTGTTCCACCACGAGCACGGTGTTGCCCGCGTCGACGAGCCGCTCGAGCACGCCGATGAGCTGCTTCACATCGTGCATGTGCAGGCCGGTGGTCGGCTCGTCGAGGATGTAGAGCGTGCGGCCGGTGGATCGCTTGGCCAGCTCGCGGGAGAGCTTCACCCGCTGGGCTTCGCCGCCGGAGAGGGTGGGTGAAGCCTGGCCGAGATGCAGGTAGTCGAGGCCGACGTCGCAGAGCGTGCCGAGCTTGCGTTCGATGTCGTGGCAGTCGGCAAAGAGCTCACGGGCCTCACCAATTTCCATGTTCAGCACTTCGGCCACGTTGCGGCCCTTCCAGCGAACCTCAAGGGTGTCTTTGGCGAAGCGGCTGCCGCCGCAGGCCTCGCAGGTGACCCACACGTCGGCGAGGAAGTCCATGTCGAGCCGCACCGAGCCGTGGCCCTCGCACGATTCGCAGCGGCCGCCGGCGACGTTGAAGCTGAAGCGGCCCGGCTTCCAGCCCCGCTTCCGCGCTTCCGGCAGCATGGTGAAGAGGCTGCGGATGTCATCCCAGACCTTCACGTAGGTCGCAGGGTTGCTCCGCGGCGTGCGGCCGATCGGCGACTGATCGATGACGATCACCTTGTCGATGTGCTCGACCCCCCAGAGCGCGTCGTAGTCGCCGGGCTGTGCGGTTTCGCTCCCCAGGGCCATCCGCATCGCCGGCTCAAGCACGTCGCCCACCAGTGAGCTCTTGCCGCTGCCGGAGATGCCGGTCACACACACCAGCATCCCCAGGGGAATGTCGACGTCGATCTCTTTGAGGTTGTTGTGCCGCACGCCTTCAAGCTCAAGCTTCTCGCCGTTGCCTGGTCGCCGTGTGGCCGGCACCTCGATCCGCTCGCGGCCCGCGAGGTAGTCGCCAGTGATGCTGCGGGGGCTCTTGGCGATCTGCTCGGGCTTGCCGACGGCCACCACCTCCCCGCCTCGCTTGCCAGGCCCAGGTCCGAAATCGACCACCCAGTCGGCGAAGCGGATCGTTTCCTCATCATGCTCCACGACGACGACCGTGTTGCCTTTGTCGCGAAGCTCGGCGAGGGCCCCGAGCAGCCGGGTGTTGTCGCGGGGATGCAGGCCGATCGAGGGCTCGTCGAGCACATAGAGCACGCCGGAGAGGCCGGAGCCAATCTGGGCGGCCAGCCGGATTCGCTGGCTCTCACCGCCGGAGAGCGTGGGGGCCCGGCGTTCGAGCGAGAGGTAGCCCAGGCCGACCTCATCGAGAAAGGAGAGCCGGCTGGCGATCTCCTTGAGCAGCTCCGCCGCGATCACCGCCTGCGTGCCGTCGAGCGTGAGGCCGGTAAAAAACGTCCGCGCATCAGCGATCGGCAGGGCACACAGCTGGTCGATCGAGAGCTCCACCGTGCCGCCTGGCCTGCGGCCGCCTGCCTTCGGCCTGCCTGCTTTTTTCTTCGTTGCCTTCGCCGAGGGATCGCCGCCGGTGAGCGTGACGGCCCGAGACTGCGGCGAGAGCCGCGCTCCCCCGCAGACATGGCAGGGGGTGACCGACATGTACTTCTCAAGCTGCCGCTTCTGGATGCCGCTCTTCGCGTTTCGCCAGCGGGCAGCCAGCATCGTCAGCAGCCCTTCAAACTTGGTCTTCGTGCCTCGCTTGCCGCCTTTGAAGGCCAGCCGGATCTCCTGCATGCCGGTGCCTTCGAGCCAGATCTTCTTCTGCGCTGGCGTGAGATCCTTCCAGGGCGTTTCGAGCATGTGGCCGTCGGGCAGTTTCTTTTTCGCCTCGGCATGCCGGGCGACGCTCAGCAGCAGGCGGCGCAGCCAGCGGGGCATTTCGCGGAAGCGGCCGAGGAGCTTCATCGCTCCGTTGCGGATCGAGCGACCGG
Organism: uncultured Planctomycetaceae bacterium; assembly: GCA_937900985.1. Taxonomy (GTDB): domain Bacteria; phylum Planctomycetota; class Planctomycetia; order Pirellulales; family UBA1268; genus M30B53. The sequence goes on from CALCGM010000495.1 coordinate 2,332, forward strand.
GGTCGGTGACCAGCTTCGCCGGATCGATGCCGTAGATGTCGCCGAGACCGTCGCAGGCGGAGCAGGCGCCCTGCGGACTGTTGAAGCTAAACAGCTGCGGCTCGGCTGCCGGGAAACTCGTGCCACACTGCGTGCAGGAGAAGCGGCTGGAGAGCACAAGGTCGTCGGCCGGATCCGACGCGGGCAGCTCGCGGCCGCCGCCGGGCTTCCGCTTGGCCGGGGCATCGGCGGAGACCGCCACGAGCCCGTCGCCAACGCTCAGCGAAAGCTGGATGGCGTCGGCCAGGCGGCTGCGGGTTTCCTGGCTGGGAATCAGCCGATCAATGACCACGTCGATCGTGTGCTTGATCTGCTTTTCGAGGGGCGGCGGGTCATCAACGCGGATGATCCGCCCGTCGACGCGGGCTCGGGTGAAGCCCTGCCGCACGAGATCCGCGAAGAGGTCGCGGTGCTCCCCCTTGGCCTCCCGCACCAGCGGAGCGAGCACCATCACATGCTGCCCGCTGCGGGCTGAGAGGATCCGCTCCACAATCTGATCACGGGGCTGGGCCTCAAGCACCGTGCCACACTCCGGGCAGTGGGCTGTGCCCACCCGCGCGTAGAGCACCCGCAGGAAGTCGTGGATCTCCGTCATCGTGGCCACAGTCGAGCGGGGATTGTGGCCGGCCGATTTCTGGGCGATCGAGATCGAGGGCGAAAGCCCGGTCACGCTCTCCACATCGGGCCTCGGCAGCTGCCCGAGAAACTGGCGGGCAAAGGTGGAGAGGCTCTCCACATACCGCCGCTGCCCCTCGGCGTAGAGCGTGTCGAAGGCCAGGCTCGACTTGCCCGAGCCGCTGACCCCGGTCAGGCAGACGAGCCGCCCCCGCGGCAGCCCGACCGTGACGTCGCGGAGATTGTGTTCACGGGCACCTCGGACAACGATCGGTGGAACGTGCATGGAAGAACTGAAGGCAGGGTGTGGAAGACCGGCGGCATTGTAGGCTGTTGCCTGGCACGTCTTGGACGGATCTCCGTCTCCCGGCCCCGTCCTGCGGAAAACCGCGATGAATGCTGCAGCCCTGATCCCGCATCCGCCGCCGGCCTGCCTGGTGGTGATGGGCGTGTCGGCCTGCGGGAAGAGCGTTGTTGGCGGGCTGCTCGCCAAGCGGCTCGGCGGCGTGTTTATCGATGGCGACGATCACCACCCCGATGAGAATCTCGCCAAGATGGCCGCGGGCAGGCCGCTGGACGAGGAAGACCGCTGGCCCTGGCTCGACGCCCTGCATGCGATCATCCAAGGCCATCTCGCCGACGCCCCGGCCGACTGCCCGCTGGTGGTGGCCTGCTCGGCGCTCAGGCAGAGCTACCGCGATCGGCTGCAGCGGGCCCTGCCGGTGGGGCAGGTGCGATTTGTGCACCTTGCTCTGAGCTTCGAGGCCGCCCTCGGCCGCATCCAAAGCCGCCGCGACCACTTCATGAAGGGCCGCCACATGCTCGAGGATCAGTTCGCCACGCTCGAGCCGCTCACCCCCACCGAGCAGGCGGCCGGCAGCTTTGCGGTCGATGCGGAGCAGGGGATTGCCGACGTGGTGGATGACATCGTGCAGCGGTCGGCTGGTCGTGGGTGAGGTGGGGGCCACCGGCCGCCGCATCCTGCGGCGGCAGACTGGTTCCAGCGTCTGTTAGCGATGGAGTTTTTCGGAAAACTCGACGTTTGCGTAGATGGCAGACACCGCGACGTTCACGCCGAGAAAGCTGAGGGGCACCGTGGCGGCGGGATCTTCAACGGATGTCAGCGTCCAGGCGTTGGGATCATCCTGCTGCCTGGCGTATCGTTCGATCGAGATGCGGTCTTGGGCGATGAGCAGATACTCCTGCAGGCTCGGCAGCGTGCGGTAGTGGCCAAACTTACGGCCGCGGTCGTATGTCTCGGTCGACGTCGAGAGCACCTCGATGATCACCTGAGGGTTGGTGAGGGAGTAGTAGACGTCGTCTTCAAACTGCGGCTTCTCGCAGCAGATCACGACGTCGGGGTAGGTGTAGAGCCCGGTTGCGTCGACCTTCACCCGCTGGTCGCTGGTGAGCACGTAGCAGCCGCGGTCCCCAAGCTGGTTTCGTATTGCAAACGCAAAGTTGTCTTTGACGAGGTTGTGCCAGAGCGTTCCCCCGCTCATGGCAAACATCTCGCCATCGAAAAACTCGTGCCGCACCTCTGCGGCCTCCTCGATCTCCAGGTACTCCGCCGGCGTCAGTCGACGCTTCGCCGCAGTGGACATGGTGTCGAACCTCTCCGATGGGTGGCTTGTGGATGGGGCTGCTGCCACCGGGCAGCACTGCATAGAAGTGTATACAGGCGTGCAGGTGCGTCAAGGGGTGCTACGCCCACGCGGTGAGGGCGAGGTGGGCCAGGAGGATGAAGCCGAGGCCCGCGACCGCCACGATCGTTTCCACGATGGTCCAGGTGCGGAGCGTTTCGCCGACGGTGAGGCCGAGGAAGCGGCCGACCAGCCAGAAGCCGGAATCGTTGACATGGCTGGCGATCGAGGCGCCCGCAGCGATGGCGAGCACGGCCAGGGCCGGGAACCAGGCGGGATGGGCGGCCGCTTCGGCAACGCCGCTCTCGGCACCCGCTCCGGGTGAGATCAGCTCGGCGACGAGGCCGGCGGCGGTGATCATGGCGACGGTTGCCGAGCCTTGCAGCACCCGGATCACCGCGGCGACCAGCCAGGCCATCACGAGCGTGGGCAGGGCGGTTTCGGCCAGTGCCGAGGCGACGGCCCCACCGATGCCGGAGTCGATCAGCACCTGCTTGAAGACCCCGCCGGCGCCGGTCACCAGCAGAATCACCCCCGCTGGCGCCAGGCCCCGCTCAGCGACCCGCTGCACCCGCGAGGCGGGCATGCCCAGACGGATGCCGAGGAAGTAGAAGGTGCCAAACGTGGCCAGGAGCAGGGCGGTGATCGGATTGCCAACGAGGGCCAGCCACTGCGCGGCCGGAGCGTCGTCACCGAGGATGGCCCGCACCACCGTCTCGCCGACGATCAGGGCGATCGGCAGCACCAGCAGCGTGAGCACGACCCCCACCGACGGCTCCGCCAGCGGAGTCTGCTGCGGCCCAGCCGGCTCGTTGGAGGCCACCAGGGGCGGGTTGCCGGCGGCCTGCCGGGCGAGCACGGTTCCGGAGATCCAGGCGGTGACCGCAAGTGTCGGCAGGCCGGTGACGATGCCCAGGGCGATCACCCAGCCGAGGTCGGCCGAGAGCAGCTGCGCCACGGTCGTGGGCCCGGGCGTGGGCGGCACGAAGGCATGCGTCACGGCCATGCCGGAGAGCATGGGAAGCGCGTAGACCGTCACGTTGCGGCCGGTCCGCTTGGCGGCGGCGACGGCCAAGGGGAGCACCATCACCAGCGCCACATCGAGAAACACCGGAATGCAGACGAGGAAGCCCACCAGGCCCAGGGCCATGCCTGTGCGGGCTTCCCCAAAAAAGGTGACCATCTTGCCGGCCAGCCGCTCGGCGCCCCCAGACTCCTCGAGCATCATGCCGAACATCGAGCCCAGGCCGACCACGATCGCCACAAAGCCGAGCGTGTTGCCCATCCCCTTCTGCACGGAGTCGAGCACGGTGTCGGGGGTCATGCCGGAAGCGAGGCCGACACCGATTGCTGCGGTGAGCAGGGCCACGAACGGATGAATCCGAAGCCACATCACCCCCAGGATCACCGCGGCCACTCCGCCGACGGCAATCAGTGCGAGCTGCCAGGTTTCCATCGCTCTCCTCCTTCGTTCGCTGTCGCGGTTTTCGCGTTGGCGTCGAGTTCCCCCGCAGGAATCACGGCCACGAGGCTACCGTGCATCGTCACGAGCCGCCATCCGCCGTATGCTCGGTCTCCATGAAAGCACTTCTTCTTCGTGAGCCCGGCGAGCTGGCCGCCGTTGATCTCGACATTCCCGAACCTGCTGCCGGCGAGGTGCGGATCCGCGTGGCGGCCTGTGGCATCTGCGGCAGCGATGTCCACGGCTATACCGGCGAGTCGGGCCGCCGCATCCCGCCGCTGGTGATGGGCCACGAGGCCGCCGGCACGATCGATGCCGTGGGTGAGGGCGTCGATGGCTTTGCGGTCGGCGACCGTGTGGCGCTCGACTCAACGGTCTTCTGCGGCAGCTGCGACCACTGCCGGGCCGGCCAGGAAAACCTCTGCACGCACCGCCAGGTGCTCGGCGTCTCCTGCGGCCCCTACCGGCGGCATGGCTGCTTTGCCGAGTATGCGGTGGTGCCGGCCCGCGGCGTCTACCCGATCCCCGATGCCCTCGACTTTGTGGCAGCGTCGCTGCTGGAGCCGCTGACGATCGCCCTGCATGCGGTCACTCTCGGTGGGGCTGGGCCGCAGACCCGCTCGGCGGTGGTTGTCGGCTGCGGGATGATCGGCCTCTCGGTGATCGCGGCCCTGCGGGCCCGGGGCGTTTCTCAGATCGCAGCGATCGATCTCGATGCCAACCGGCTGGCCGCCGCACTCAGGCACGGTGCCCAGACAACGATTGCCGCCGGCGGAGACGCCGGCCGCGAGGCTGCCGCCTGGGGCGTGGGCGTGTCGGGAGCGGCCGCCGGTGACGTCGACGGAGCCGATCTTGTGATCGAGGCCGTGGGCAACACGCCGGCAGTGCAGACGGCTGTGGCTGCGGCCACCCGCGGGGGCACCGTTGTGCTCGTGGGCAACATCGCGCCGACGATCGAGCTGCCGCTGCAGCAGGTGGTCACCCGGCAGCTGCGGCTGCAGGGCTCCTGCTCATCGGCAGGCTGCTATCCGGAGGCCATTCAGCTTGCTGCCGACGGCGTGGTCGATCTGGCCAGCTTTGTCAGCCGCGTCGCGCCGCTGGCGGAGGGAGCCGACTGGTTTACCCGGCTGCGGAACCATGAGCCGGGCCTCGTGAAGGTCGTGCTCGAGCCTTAGGCCATTCGTCCCAACCAGCTCTGCAGGAGGATCCATGACATCGACACAGACGCTCTTTGACCTCAGCGGCCGCACAGCCCTGGTGACGGGTGCCAGCCGTGGCCTCGGCCGACAGATGGCCGGGGCGCTTGCGCGGGCGGGGGCGGATCTCGTGATCACGGCGCGAGACGCCGCGTCGCTTGCCGACACTGTTGCCGAGATCGAGGCGATCGGCCGCCGTGCGGTGCCGCTGGCCCTCGACCTCCGCGACGAGGCCAGCATTCGCGAGGCGGCTGCCGCTGCGGAAGACGCGTCGGGTGGTATCGACATCCTCCTCAACAACGCTGGCTGCAACATCCGCAAGCCGTCGCTTGAGGTGGCCTGGGACGACTGGAACACCGTCGTCGACACCAACCTCCGTGGGATGTTTTTCATGACCCAGGCCATCGCTCGGGGCATGGTCGCCCGCGGCGGCGGTCGGATCATCAACATCGGCAGCGTGACGAGCGTGTTTGGCTACGCGGGCCTGGCGGCCTACTCCGCCAGCCGCGGCGGTGTGAAGCAGCTGACAATGAGCCTGGCGGATGAGTTTGGCCCGCACGGCATCACCGTCAACTGTCTGGCTCCCGGCTGGTTTCGCACGGCCCAAAACGATGTTCTCTATCGGGATGAAGAGTGGCTGGCCTCCCTCGTCGACCGTATCCCGCTGCGGCGGCCCGGCGTGGCGGAGGATCTTGATGGTGCCGTTGTGTTTCTCGCCTCTGATGCCAGCCG
>CALCGM010000496.1 GCA_937900985.1 uncultured Planctomycetaceae bacterium
GGTCGCCAACCGACCAGGTCATGCAGTCGGCGGAGTCAGGCAGCACCGCCGACGCCTGGTGGCTGAGCATCCACGAAGGGGCCGTGGAACCGCGAGCTCGCGGGCCACTCGCTCCCACGACCGCTGCGGCGCCGTCGGCAAAGATCGCGTTGGCCACCAGCTGATCGCCCAGGGTGCTGTATTGGAAATGCAGGCTGCAGAGTTCCACCGCGACTGAGAGCACGACCGCATGGGGATCGGCCGACGCCAGCCCCGAGGCCACCCGCAAGGCGTTGAAGCCTCCGTGGCATCCCATGAAGCCGACGTGGGTTCGTGAGACGCGTGCCGGGAGCTTCAGCTGCTGCATCAGCGCCAGGTCGATGCCCGGATTGGAAAAACCGGTGCAGGAACAGGTGACAAGATGGCCCACGTCAGCAGCCGGAATGCCGGCCTGCTCAAGCGCTGCAGCTGCCACGCCCCCAGCCAGCAGCGGCGCCTCCGCCTCATACCGCGCCATGCGGGCCTGCGTTGTCGGCCCTCGATCGTCGGCAGCCGTGGCCGGCAGGAAGAAGCGCTGCTGGGAGCCGGCCTCGTCGGCCTGTTCAAGGAGCACGGAGCCGCGGGAGTGGATGCGGGTGGTGCGGTAGAGGGCGGCCAGGGAGCGTGGGTCGGGCTTGGGTGACGGGAGCAGAGCGAAGGCCAGCTCAGCGGAGTCGTGCTGGTGGATCGCGTGCGGCGGCGTGGCCGTGGCCATGCCAAGGAGGTGATGCGTCATCGGCGGCATCCCGTCGCGAGCCGCACGAGTGGGCCGCCGGCCCAGGGGGCGAGCCGCAAGCCTCCCATGGCCGCTCCGAGGAGCCGGGGGGAGCGGACTGCTTTGGCGATCAGGCCGCAGCGACGAAAACTTCCCGAGAGTTCGGCGGTCGAGCGGCGTTCGTAGCGGCGGGCGGCAGCGACATGATCCAGCCCGTCGGCAGTGGCCGAGGCTGCCAGAGCTTCCCCGGCGAGCCGACCGGACGTGAGCGCCCAGCCGATGCCTTCGCCCGTGAAGGGTTCGACATAGCAGGCCGCATCGCCCACGCGAAAAACCCTGCCCTGCGTGCGGCGGCGGCGATGCGTGAGGGGGGGAGTGCCGCGAATCCTCGCTGTCAGCAGCGGCAGTGGGCCGAGGCCAGTTTTCGCGAGCATGGTCCGCAGCAGATCAGCCGGCGAGGTCTGCGAGACGGCCGCAGCATCGACGGCCGCGGCAATGTCGATGCGGCCATCTTCCAGCAGCACCATGCCGCAGTAGCCATACGGCTCAATCACCATGACCAGCTCGCCAGCGGCAAGCGGCGCGGAGTCGGGGGGCAGCGTTGCGCCGAGGCCGATGCGGCCGGAAGGGGCAGCCGTGACGGAGTCGCCCGGGTCGGCCTGAAAGCCGCGGAGGCGAACGCTGTCGGTCAGGCCTGTGGCCAGAACAACGCACGAAGCCGTGAGGTCGAAGGAGGTGGCTGCGGGCCGCAGAGAAGGCTCAAACAGGGGGTCGTGGTCAGTGATTTCCGGGCCGGTGCGGCAGCTCAGGCGAGCCAGGGCGTCGTCGTCGGCAACGCTCAGCACGGCGGTCTCCGGCAGCAGGCAGCAGCCGCGATCCACCGCCAGCCCGAGCAACGAACTGTCGAGACGATCGCGGGAGAGCGCCTGCGGCCCGGTGAGCGGCAGAAGGGCTTCTCGGCCCGGCGCGACGAGTCGCAGCTGCTTGAGGGGCACCCCGGCGGACGGACCCGCAAGGGGCAGGCCCATCTTGGCCAGCTCGGCCTGCCCGTGAGGCGAGAGGCAGCAGCCGCAGAGCTTGGTCCGGGGCATTCGGCTGCGTTCGACGATCAGCACGCGGAGGCCTGCCGTCGCGGCCGACAGTCCGCAGGCCGCTGCGGCGGGCCCTCCGCCCACAATCACGAGCTGCCAGGGCCGGGCAGCAGCCTCTCTCGGGCTGAGAACCCTGCCGCGGACAGCCGCTTCGGTGGAGGTGGTGTTCATGGTGATGATGGGGGATGCATCCAGGAAATGACAACGCGGGCCGGCCAGGATGGCCTGATGGCAGGCTGCGGTAGGCCTGCCTGTTCGTAGAGCGTGCGATACTCCGCCGGGGTGCGAGCCGCCCGGACCGAGAGCGGGCCGTCGATCCGCGCCACCCGCGATCGCGCGAGGAAGCGGGTGCCGAGCACGGCCAAGGCGAGGCCAAGGCGGCTGCGGACGAGGTCGGAAATTACCAGGCCGATGCGGGCAGCCGACGCGGCTGAAGCGAGCAGTTTGCCAGCGGCGGGATCGTCGAGGTGGTGCAGAAACAGCGACGAGATCGCCACATCGCACGGCGGGCAGCCTTCCTCAGCGAGATTTCGCTGCACGAACTCGAGCCCGAGCGGCCGATCGGCTCCCGCCGCATGGGCAGCCCGGCGGGCAGCCGCGAGGGCCCGCTCGCTCATGTCGACCCCGGTCACCCGGGCGGCCACGCCGAGGCTGGCGAGCCGGCGGGCGACCGCCACGGTCACGTCGCCGCCACCGCAGGCGAGGTCGACAATCTCCAGCGGCTGATGCTGCTGGCCGGATCGCGGCTGATGCTGCTTCGCAATCGCAGCCACCCGCCGAGCCAGCTGGGCTGCCGTGCCGCTGACGAGATTGATGCGTGCCAACGCCCGGAGGGCAGCGTGATGCTCCGCCGCCGGCAGAGCCGGGTCGTCCATCAGCTCGTCCGACACCGTGCGGGGCAGCTGCCAGGTCACCATGCTGCCAGTGTAGCCGAGCGGCAGCCTGCCGCGGCAGGCAGAGGCCACCATGGATGACTTTTTCCACCGACCAGTTAGAGAGCGGGCGGGCAGGGCTGGGTTTGCACCGGGGTGGTCATCGTTGCGGGATCGCACGGAACCATCGCGGCCGCCCCGACCACCGGGCCGTAGACCGGCTGCCCGGCCCCGGGCTGCGGCATCACGACCTGCGGTGCAGTCATGGCCGGAACCGCAGGTTGCCCAGCGACGGGAGCGGCCATTGTCACCACGGGAGCGACCGGCTGTGTGCTGTCGATTGGCTGGGGATACACCGCAGGTGCCAGCGGCGGCTGGTAGCTGTAATCACTGCCGAGGCGGTGATGAGCGCATCCGCTGGCAGCCAGAGGCAGCACGCAGAGGGAGGCAAGCAGAAGGGGCACGAGCCGCATGCGATCGGTGCTCCAGAGAGGCGGGACAATGGTGTGCCACGGGAAGCCCGAGGGGCAGAGACGGTAGGCCGCAGGGACAGGCAGCGTCAAGGTGATCCCTGGCAGCCGTTTGAGGGCGGCACGCTCGGCTCAGCCGGCCTGGCCTGCGGCATCGCCGGCCGGAGCTGGTTCAAAGAGGGCGATGCTGGCGGTGAAGCCGTGGAGGCAGTTCTGCTGGCCGATTGGGCCGATCTCTCCCTGGGCGAAGAAGCCGGCCACGGGCAGCCCTGCATACCGTTGCTGGAGGCAGGTGGCATCGTGGTGGGGCGTCTCAAACAGCCGGGTGCCCCTGCCGTTGCAGGTGAAGACAAGCCCGCCGATAGGCGGGGCCGCGGAGGAGGGGCCGCCGGCAAGCAGCCCGGTTAGGTCGGCGTTGGCGCTCTCGGCGTCGCGGACGTGAAACTGCACCGTCTGGCCGACGCGGAGGGTGTCGCCCACGGCAATCACGCCCGACTCCGGGTCGGCCCCGATCACATTGCGGACGAGAAAGTCGCCCCGCTGAAACCGCTCCTGGTATTCGCTGGCCACCCGGCCGACATGCAGGGACTTCCGCACCAGCTGCCGGTCGCTCTCCTCGAGCTCGCCATAAATCTCGCGGAGCCGCTCGAGGGCAGGCCTGCCGCCGAGTTCGATCAGAATATTTTCCTCGGCCTTGGTGATCACGAAGGTGCGGCCAATCGGCCGGCAGCCTTGCGACACGATCGGCCGCACGCGAACGCCGCCCCCGATGAGCACACCGACTGCCCCGGCATCGTCGGTGTGGGCGTTGAGCACGAGGACATTCCTGCCCGGCTCGGCTGCGCCGCTGAGCATCCCGCCGACAATCGGCAGGCCGGGATGGTCTTCCGCAAGCCGCTCGATCAGGCGATCCACCGGAAAGGAAAAGGGGTCGGCCAGCAGCAGCAGCGAGGCACCCTCCGGCCACCGCTCGTGGAGGTCGCTCGGCCAGCCCACAAAACTGCCGCCGTCGGCGGTCTGGCGATACGCAAGCGCCAAGGGCACGATCGTTGCCTGGGGAAGCCGGGCTAGCCAGACCACCACCGCCCTGCCCCGCTCGCGTTCCACGCCGCCAGCGAGCACGCCTTCCACCGTGCCGCCAATGAGCACATCGGCGTCGATGACTTCGCGGACCGCTTCAAGCGTGGCCCGCTGATCAGGCCAGCCGCCAGCAACGAAGACGACCGCGAGCGTCGCCCGCCCTGCCAGGCCGGCCCGTGCCTGGCTGGCGGCCTCGTCGAGTGCCGCAGTGAGTGAATCCGCCGTCGACATCCCCACGCTGCACTCCGCGAGGGCTGCATTGGACCAGGCAGGCTGG
>CALCGM010000497.1 GCA_937900985.1 uncultured Planctomycetaceae bacterium
GATGCGGCAATCAGCGGAGGCGGTAGACCGCGTAGCCGTCGTTGGCGTGCAGCTTTTCGGCGTTTGGCAACGGCTCACCGAGTGATTCGATCACCTTCTGCGGCACCACGATGTGGTCGGCTCCGTAGCGTTCGGCGACCTCGCGGACGCGTTGTTCGCCGAGCGCTGCAGTCGACCGCTCCAGCCCCTTGAGTGACGCGTTGCCCTCCGGTGAGAAGAGGTCGAAGATCCGCTCTCGCCAGGCCACCACCGACTCAGGGTCTTGTGGCATATTTTTCCACGACACGACCTCTGCCCGAGACGTCCACCAGGTGAAGGTGGCAGCACCCCGGGGGGTGAGAAACACCGCGTCGTCGGGAGTGTTCTCAGCAATCCAGCCGCACACATCCTGCCAGGCCGCGGCCTCCACATGCCGATCGGCACGGCATTCCACCGGCTCCTCGCCCCGCGGCCAGTGGCCTGGCTGCATGGCCAGATCCCAGGCCACGACGACCAGGAGCAGCACGGCTGCGGTGGCGACAGCCGCGGTTCGCTGCGGGCTGCGAGCTTCATCAGACTCCGGCCCCCATCGCAGCCAGTCAACCACCAGCACCGCTGCCACGAGTGGCACGAGGCCATCCGCCGCGCGAAACCAGTAGAACCGCAGCAGCTGATCAGCCACGGCCGGCTCAAACGGCCTGCAGGCGGCAATCACCAGCCCTGTGGCCGAAATCGCCAGAGACGCCATCGCCATCCCCACCAGCCGCCCCGTCCGTCGCGAAGGCCGGCCTGCAGCCCAGGAAACGAGCAGCAGCCCGACGGCAAGCAGGTGCGCCACCACGTGCATCTGCTGGAATCGCTCAGGCAGCAGATGGTGCGGCAGACGCTCCACCACTTGGATGCGGGCTGCCTCCGCGGCCACGGCAGGATCGACGCCTTTCCCCAGCAGCAAGGCAGGCACCACGCCAACCGCCGCCAACGCGGCTCCAGCGATCAGCCCGACGAGTCCTCCCACGAGCTGTCCCGTTCCGCCGGGTTCGTCCGCGGGTGGCGGTTCGCCGCGGATCCCGCGGCCCACGCCGACAAAGAGCCTCCAGAGTGCAACGCACGCCACCGCCGCACATCCCCAGCCGCCCACCACCGGATGGACAGCCGTTGCCGCGCCGCAGGCAAACCAGGCCCAGCCGAAGCGTCCTGCCGCCACCGCCGCCGTCGCCACGAGTACCCCAGCCCAGGCAAAAACCTTCGACTCAAACCCTCCTATCACCCACTCGCCGCTCGCCGGCGTGACGCGAACGAGGAGCGAGAACACCGCCGCAGCCAGCACATGCCATAGCGAGCCTCGCCAGCAAGAGCCCACCTGCCCCCGGTCGAGGATCGTGGCGGCCACCTGCCGCATGCCAATCGCCAGCAGCAGCCAGCCGGCGATCCGACCGATCCAGGCCACCTCGTCGAGCGGTCGCATGGCTGCCAGAGGCCCCACCACGCGAAAGAAGACGACATGGGCGTCGCCGGTGGAGAGAAAGAAGTCGTCGGCACACCAGGCTGGATCTGCCGCCTGCCTGGCCTTCGTCAGATAGTGGGCCTCATTCGTGTCGGGCACCGGCCAGCTGCCGGCCGCCGCAAAGAGGGCGGTGATCACCGCCACTTCAAAAAGCCACCGCACCACCGCGGCCACACGGCCGCCGCGGTGCACAGACGCCTCATCCCCCACGCTCGACAGGCCGTCGGTCAACTCGGTTGAGGGCATGGGCATCGGCTTGCCTAACGGACGCTTGCCTCAAGAACTTCGTCGGCCCGAGCCTCGGCAGGAGGAATCGCCAGCTGGGCGGCCTCCGCATCGCCCGGCTGCGGCGTGGCATCGGCCTGGGCAGGCGAGGGCTCGACCGTCACCTGCAGCAAGACGCTCGGCACAACATCCGGCCCGAGGTTCGTGGCCACACGAACCTCCCGCTCGATCCGCCCGGCGGTGTCGCCAGCGGTGAACGTCACCGGCAGGATCTGCACGGCCGCTTCACGGTCGGGAACGGTGCAGCTGACGCAAGCGTCGCTGCAGGCCACGTCCACCACGCGAAACGCCCGATTCGCCCGCACCACGAGGTTTTTGGTCACGGTCTCGCCCGGCCGCACCACGCCCATGGCCAGCAGCTGCGGGCTGACGGTGACCTCCGCCACGACCCGTCCCTCCACATCCATCGGAATCTGTTCGGCCCGGGGATCGTTGGTGACCAGAATCAGTTCGCCATTGATGTAGCCGGGCTCGGCCTCGGGCTTGAGCGTGAGCGTGAGGTCGTAAACCGTCTGCGTGGCGGAGCGGAGGGGCTTGGAGAGCCTCACCTCAAACATCG
>CALCGM010000498.1 GCA_937900985.1 uncultured Planctomycetaceae bacterium
ATGGCCGAGGTGAGCGTCCGGAGGGGCAGCCCCGGGCTCACCCCGAACGGCCCACCATGAAGCCCCTTTGCCCCCATCACCCCCGCCGGGATACGCTTTTGTCGACAGTTCCCTGCTCCGTGTTCCCACCCCCGTGATTCAGATGCACCGCCCCCTGATCGCCGCCTGGCTCGTCTTCACGGCCCTCACTGCCGCAGCCGAGGAGCCGCTGGTGTTTGAGGAGCACATCCGCCCGATCCTGAAGGCACACTGCCTCGACTGCCACGGGGCGACCGACGAGCTGGAGGGCGGGCTCGACCTGCGGCTGGTGCGGCTGATGCAGGCTGGGGGCGACAGCGGGCCGGCTCTGGTTGCTGGCGATGCCGAGGGCAGCCTGATCCTCGAGCGGATCCGCAGCGGTGAGATGCCGCCTGGCGATGCGAAGATGCCGGCGGAGGAGACTGAGCTTCTTGCCCGCTGGATTGCCTTGGGAGCGGCCACCAGGCGGCCTGAGCCGGAGTCGATCGGGACAGGGCTGGGGATCACGCCGGAGGAGCGGGCGTTCTGGTCGTTTCAGCCGATCGTGCGGCCGGAGCTCCTGGCAGCTGCCGACTCGGCCACGTCACCCATCGATCAGCTGCTGTGGGGGGCGAGCGGTGAGCCGCCTGCCGAACTGCCCTCTCCTGCTGACCGCCGCACCCTCGTGCAACGGGCCCACCTCACGCTGACAGGCCTGCCAGCGACGTATCACGAGGTGCAGCGGTGGCAGGCCGATCCGCGGGCGGACTGGCTGAGTCATCTCACCGACGAGCTGCTGGCCTCACCACACTACGGCGAGCGATGGGCCCGACACTGGCTTGACGTTGCGGGCTACGCCGACTCCGAAGGCGCGACAACAGCCGATGCGGTGCGACCGTGGGCCTGGAAGTATCGCGACTATGTGATTCGCAGCCTCAACGATGATGTCCCGTTTGACCGCTTTCTTGCCGAGCAGCTCGCTGGCGACGAGCTTGCCGGCCCCAAGCAGGGCGACTGGAGCGAGGAGCAGATCCGTCTGCTGACGGCCACGGGCTTCCTGCGGATGGCGGCCGACGGCACCGGCAGCGGGGGCGACACGCCGGAGGGCCGCAACCAGACGATCGCCGATACGGTGCGGATCGTGGGCACGAGCTTGCTGGGCCTGAGCGTGCACTGTGCCCAGTGCCACGATCACCGCTACGACCCGTTCCTGCAGACCGACTACACGGCCCTGCGGGCGGTGTTTGAGCCGGCACTCGACTGGCAGGCCTGGAAGCCGCCAGCGGCCCGCCTGGTGTCGCTGCAGACGGAAGCCGAGCAGGCTAAGGCTGCTGAGATTGAGGCGGAAGCCCAGCAGGTGCTCGCCGAGCGGGCGACGAAGGAGCAAGCCTTCATCGCCCAGGCGGTGGAGATGGAGCTGGCGAAGTTTGAGGAGCCGCTGCGGGAGCAGCTGCGGGCCGCCCGCGACACACCAGCGGATCAGCGAACCGACCAGCAGAAGCAGCTTCTCGACGCAAATCCGAGCGTCAATGTCACTCCCGGCGTGCTCTATCAATACCTTCCTCAGGCTGCCGAAGAGCTCAAGGGCTTCGACGCCAAGGCCGCCGAGATCCGTGCGACCAAGCCGGCGGAGACGTTCGTGCGGGCATTGGTCGAGCCCGCCGGGCATGCTCCCGACGCGCGTCTCTTCCATCGGGGCGACCATGCCCAGCCAAAGCAGGTGGTGCAGCCGGCCCCGCCGCTGGTGGCGATGCCCGAGGATGCCCCGCTGAGCTTCGCGGCCAACGACTCGTCGCTGCCAACCACCGGCCGCCGCCTGGCCCTGGCCCGCTGGCTGGCCTCGTCCGACAACCCGCTGACCGCGCGGGTGCTCGTCAACCGGGTCTGGATGCACCACTTCGGTGAAGGCCTTGTGAGCACACCGGCCGACTTCGGCTCGCTGGGTGCTCGGCCCAGTCATCCCCAGCTCCTCGACTGGCTGGCGAGTGAGTTTGTCGAGCATGGCTGGAGCCTCAAGCAGCTCCACCGCACGATCATGCAGTCGGCCGCCTGGCGGGCGGCTCGGACGGGACCAGATGCGAGCCCGCTGCCCGCGGCGGTGGTGCGGCTGGAGGCTGAGGCGATCCACGACCGCATGCTGGCTGTCAGCGGCAGCCTCGATGCCACGCTCTATGGAGCCCCGCTGGCCGTCAAGGAAGACGACACGGGCCAGACTGTCGTGGTGAGAGGGCAGGCCCGCCGCAGTCTCTATGTTCAGCAGCGACGGAGCCAGCCGGTCGGCATGCTGCAGGCCTTCGATGCGCCGGTGATGGAGACCAACTGCGAAGCCCGCAGCGTGTCGACCGTGGCCACACAGTCGCTGATCCTGCTCAACGGGAGTTTCATTCTCGAGGCTGCCGCGGCCCTCGCTGAGCGAGCGGTCGACCTCTCTGCGGTGATCAACGCCGAAAGCGTGCCAGGCATCGACCGTCTCAGCTTGTCGCGGGCTCCCGGCGACCTTCAGCCCGCGTGGGTGATCGCCGCCTGGCGGCTGGCCTACGCCCGCGACCCGCGTCCTGACGAGCTTGTGGCGGCAGGCCAGTTTGCCCGCACGCAGATGGCCACGCTGCAGGAGGTCGACGGCGCGGTGGCCGAGGGCCGCTCCCCGAGCCAGCAGCTGCTGGTGAATCTCTGCCAGGTGCTGCTGAGCTCCAATGAGTTTCTCTCGATTGAATGACCGCACCTGACGCCCGCCCACTGCGAGACTGAGCCATGACCCCCCTGCCCTCCGCGAGCCTGTCGCACAACCGCCGGGCCTTCCTCCGCGAAGGCTCCCTCGGGATCGGCTCGCTGGCCCTGGCCTGGCTGCTCCAGCAGGAGCAGGCCGCTGCCTCGCCGGCCAAGCTGCCGATCGCTCCGCCGCGGGTCGACCTGCTGCCGCGACCGCCCCACCACCAGCCGCGTGCCAAGGCGATGATCTCGCTGTTTATGCACGGCGGCCCGTCGCACATGGATCTCACCGATCCCAAGCCGGAGCTGACCCGCCTCAACGGCACCGAGTATCCCGGCGACATCGCCTACAGCTTCGTCAACGAAGCCAGCAAGAAGCTCCTCGGCAGCCGCTGGAGCTTTGCCAAGCATGGCAGGTGCGGCACGGAGGTCTCCGAGCTGCTGCCCGGCCTGGCGAGCATTGTTGACGACGTCTGCCTGCTCCGCGGCATGCACACCGGCGCCAATGGCCACGAGGTCTCAATCCGCTACTTCCACGGCGGCATCCCAGGCGTGCTCGGCCGGCCGCACATGGCTTCCTGGCTGCTCTACGGCCTCGGCAGTGAAACACAAAACCTGCCCGCCTACATGGTGCTCACCGATCCCGGCGGCCTGCCGGTCGACGGCGTGACCAACTGGTCGAGCGGCTTCATGCCCCCGATCTACCAGGGCACGGTGATCCGGCCTACGGAGCCGCGGATCCTCAACCTCGATCCTCCCCCCCATCTCGCCGGAGCCCCGCAGCGGCAAAACCTCGACCTGCTCGCCTCGCTCAATCGCCTCCACGCGGAGCGGTTCCCCGGGCAGCCCGACCTGGAGTCGCGGATCGCCAGCTACGAGCTTGCCGCCCGCATGCAGACCGCCGCCCGCGACGCCCTCGACATCACCCAGGAAACCAGGTCGACGCTGGCGATGTATGGCATCGATGAAGAGCCGACGCGGGAGTATGGCACCCGCTGCCTGATCGCTCGCAGGCTGGTGGAGCGAGGCGTGCGGTTTGTGCAGCTCTTCCTGGCCGGCCAGCCGTGGGACAACCATGCGAGCCTTCCCTCGGCCCTGCCAGCCATCTGCCAGCGGACCGACAAGCCGGCCGCGGCGCTTGTCAAGGATCTCAAGCAGCGGGGCATGCTCGACGAAACGATCGTCCACTGGGGCGGCGAGATCGGCAGGCTCCCCGTCACCCAGAATCAGGGCGGCCCCGAGAAAGACGGCCGCGACCACAACGGCCAGGGCTTCAGCATCTGGCTCGCCGGCGGCGGCATCCGCGGCGGCATGGTGCATGGGGCCACCGACGAGTTTGGCCACCGCGCCGTGGAGGGCGTGGTTACCCCCAACGACTACCAGGCCACCCTGCTGCACCTCTTCGGCCTCGACGTCTCCAAGCTCGTCTTCCCGCACGCCGGCCGGGCCGAGGTGGCCACTGCCGGCCGGGAGGCCCATCTCGTCAAGGAGATTTTGGCGTAGCATCCG
>CALCGM010000499.1 GCA_937900985.1 uncultured Planctomycetaceae bacterium
GGCACTTGCGTTTCTCACCACCACGCTGCCTCCCTTTCTGGCGGAGTTTCGGGATCGCTTCCCGGTGGAGCCCGTGGAGGGGCAGGCAGGCTTCTGTGTGGTCAATGGCGTCTACATGGCTGTCGACGCGCACGTCTACTACGGCATGCTCCGCGACCTCAAGCCCCGCCGCCTGATCGAGGTGGGCTCGGGGCAGTCGACAGTGGTGGCGGCTGAGGCCTTGAAGCGAAACGCCGCTGATGCGTGTGCTGCAGATGGCCAGGCTGCCACCAGCATGCTGGCCATCGAGCCGTATCCGTCAGACGTGGTGCGGGGGCTTGCGGCCGAGGGGCAACTGACCCTGCTCGAGCAGCGGGTGCAGGACGTGCCGCTTGCTGAGTTTGAGTCGCTCGAAGCGGGCGACGTGCTCTTCATCGACAGCACCCATGTGCTCCGAGAGGGAGGAGATGTCCAGTATGAATACCTGGAAATTCTGCCCTCGCTGCAGCCGGGGGTGCATGTGCACATCCACGACATCAGCCTGCCCCGCCGCTATCTCAGCGTCTACAACGAGCAGGGCATTCACTGGAACGAGCAGTATCTGCTGCAGGCATTTCTCTGCTGCAATGCCGACTTTGAAGTGACCTGGCCCGGCAACTTCATGCTGCTGCGGCATGCCGAGCTGATGCACCGGATGTTTCCGGAGATCGCCGCGATGCGGCGGAAATTTCCACTCGCCGAAGCGAGTGCCTTTTGGATGCGACGGCGAATCGAAAAGGCCTGAGCGATCGAGCAGCATGCCTGAGGGCTGCGGTGGGCCTCATTGGGGATTGACCTCATCGGGGATTGGTGGCGTCGCTGGGATGCACAACCGCGTCGAGCGGATCTGCTGGAGCCGGCGCGGGGAGTGGCTCGGTGGTGTCCTGGTCTGGCGGGAGCTCGACCTCCTCAGCAGCTGGATCGGCGGGCGGGCTCTGGGCTCCGCGGACGCCGCCCCAGCCGCCGACGGCCTGTTCGAGGCGAGCGAGCGTCTGATGAAGATCGGCTCTGAGCCGCTCGCGTCCGATCTCGTAGCGGAGCAGCTGTCGCCAGTTGTCGAGCAGCTGGAGAAAGTCGATATCGCCGACCGCGTAGGCTTCGCTCGACACCGCAAGCGTCTGCTCCGCCTTGGGCAGGATGTCGTCGCTGAAGAGCGTGAGCATCTGGGAGTGGCTTTCTGCCTGGGCGAAGAGCTCGGTGACCTCTTCGAGCGTCGCGTCCCGCAGGGAGTCGTACCGTCGCGCGGAGGCAACCGCGGCTGCCTCCGCCGACCGCACCGAGGCATCGAGCCGCTTGCGATACACCGGCAGGTTCATGCCCGCGGTCAGCAGCAGGGCATCCTGGCCGTTGGAGCTCGCCGCAAGCCCCGCATCGGCAACATCGATCCATGCAAAGCCGAGGGTCACGTCGGGCTTAAAGTCGAGCCGGGCGAGCTCGATCGCCCGGCGCTCTCGCGTGTTTTGTGTGAGGGCCGCATGGAGCTGGGGCCTGGCCGACAGGGCCCGCTGGCGAAGGCTCGTCAGATCGGCGGGGAGCTGCTCGTCGGGCAGGTCGGCGAGCGGTTCCAGGCGAGTGTCGGGCGGCACATGCAAGAGCCTTGCGAGCCGGGCCTGTTCGGAGGTCTCCCGCCGCCTGAGATCTATCAGGCTGTTTTCGATCGAGGAAATTTCAAGGTCGGCTCGGAGCACGTCCTGCAGGCTCGTCTGTCCTGTCTGGTAGCGGGTGTCGGCGACGCTGCGAAGCTGCGTGAGCAGCTGCTGTTCGGCTTGCGTGATCTCGATAGCCCGCTGCACATACGCCAGCTCGTAGTAGGCCTTCTTCACGTTGGCTGCGGTTTCAAGTTCGACCGCCGCGAGCTCGGCCCGGGCCACGCCAGCCTCTGCCTCGGCCAGTGAGGCTCGGGCGTCGCGTTTGCCCATCCAGGGAAACTTCTGGTTGGCGTTGAGGATGAACTGAAACTCACCCGCGGCTGTCTGCACGGGAGCCGGCTGGGCAACGGTCGTCAGCGACGGGTCGGGCAGGCTGCGGGCCACCGGCACCTGAAAGGCGAGCGATTCGATCCGTTTGCGGGCAGCGAGGATGTCGGGGTTCTGTCCGAGGGCAACCCGCACGTAGTCGTCGACTGGATGCGGGCCCTCGAGCGCTGGCATGCGGGCCAGGGTGAGCCCCTCGCTGTGAATGCTCATCCCCTGGGGCCGTGGTGTCTCAGACCGACGCCCGGTATGGGAGAGCCTCCGCAGGCTCGCCTCGGCCAGCCCGGCAAACTCACCATCCCGCGAACGGCCCGCGCTGCAGCCTGCGACAGCCAGCACGAGAGCCGTTGCCCAGCTGGCACGCTGAGCCACCCGCCGCCAGAAGGTGCGACTCTCCCTCGCCAGCCGCGTCTGGCTGCCGACGGCTGCGTCGGGTGTGTCGGGCGGGTGGCTCCAGTGCACGACTACCGCCCCTCGCGGGCATCACGCTCTGTCTGCAGCGACTCGGCATACAGCTGGTCGATCAGCTGAAGATGACTCTCGGGCTCCGCTGCGATCTTCTCCAGACATGGCGGGCAGCAGACAAACACCACACGCCCGCCAATGATCTCCCAGGCGGGCTTGGCGGGGAGGTCTTTCTTCATCACCGGACAGACTCGCTGGGCTGCGGCGATGTTGGTGTGGATCGTTTTCCAGTGGGCGGCATCGATCTGTCGGGTGGCGCAGGCTTTGCAGCAGAGGAAGATCTCCTCCTCCTGCTCGCCAACAAGCACCTTCACCGGCGGACCGTGATCACCAAGCGGCAAGCCCGACACGGGGCAGATCCGCTGCACACCACTATGCAGCTGCTCGGGGGTCGGCTCAGCGGCCTGGCCCGCAGCCGCAAGCGCCGCGAGGGCAACAACAAAGGGCATCCGCAAGAGATGAAGCGTCATGAGAGAGCCTCCGGAGGGGTGGGAAGGGTAGGGCAACAGGTTGAGTGGCTCAAGGGAAGCTGGGGGGGAGCGGCGACGTGGGCGGTCGCCTCGCTGGCGACCGGGAGCCCGGCTCGCAGCCGCAGCTCAAGGGTGCCGCAGTAGATCGTCGGCACGACGAACGTCGTAAACGGCTCGACGAGCATGCCGCCGAACACGGGCCAGGCCATGGCCCGGGCCACGTCGCTGCCGCGGCCGTCAGACAGGAGCACTGGCAAGAGCGCCGCAATCGTCGTCAGCGTGGTCATCACGCAGGGGCGGATTCGCTTGAGCCCCGCCTCGTAGATCTCCTGACGAAGTTCCGGCACCGTCTCGATCCGCCGCTGCTGCAGCCGCTGGTGGATGAAGCTCGCCATCACGATCCCGTCGTCGGCAGCAAGCCCGGCCAGCGCGATGAAGCCCACCCAGACGGCGGTGTTGAGCTCGATGCCGTTGATCGCGATGGCCAGCATGCCGCCGGCGCAGGCGATTGGGATGCCTGAAAAGACCACGAGCGAAATCGGCAGGTTGCGGAAATGGAGGTAGTGCAGCAGGAGGTTGATCAGAAACACGGTCGGCAGAATCCACATCAGCCGCTGGTTGGCCTCGATCTGGTTTTGAAACGAGCCCACGGCCTCAAGTTCGAAGGTGCCTTCGGGAAACACGAGGCTGCCGTCGGCTCGGGCCTGGCGAAGATCCGCCATCACGCCGTCGACGGTCTCCAGAGCGCCGCGGCCAGCAGGCGCGAACATGACGTGCGCCACCAGCCGCGAGTCCTCGCTCGAAATCGCCCCCGGCCCCCAGGTGGTCGTGACCTTCGCCAGTCGCGCCAGCGGCACGACATCCCCTGAAGGTGTGACCACCGGGAGGGTCGGCAGGTCTTCGAGCTGCTCACGGCGATCCCGTGAGAACCGGACCTGGATCGGATACCGCTCGCGGCCCTCGACCGTCGTGGTCGCGTCAACGCCCCCAAGCCCTGCCGCGATCAGCTCGTTGACCATCCGCGTGGTCATGCCGTGCCGCGCGGCCTCCTCGCGATCGACGTCAAACTCTTGGTAGGGCTTGCCCATCACGATGTCGGGGTTCACGGTGCGGGCATCTACCAGTGGATTGCTGCGGAGCCGTTGAGCCACTGCCAGGGCCGCCTGGCCAAGCCCCTCAAGTGAATCGCCGTAGATGCGGATCGCCATTGAGGCCTTGATGCCCGCCTGCAGCATCACCACACGGCCCTCGATCGGCTGCAGGGGTGAGGCAGGCGTAACCCCCGGCAGCGTGGCCACGGCATTGATCTCGTTCCAGATATCCCCCGCCGTGATCCCGGCTCGCCACTGCTCCCTGGGCTTGAGCATCACGTAGGTTTCGATCATCGCCGCGGGGGCCGGATCGAGGGCGGAGTCGATGCGGCCGATCTTGCCGAGCACATCGGCCACTTCGGGAATCCCGCCAATCAGCGTGTCCTGCGTCTGCAGCACCTCCATCGCCTGCGTGAAGCTCGCTGCCGGGTAGAGGCTCGGCATGTAAAACCAGCTGCCCTCGTCGAGGGCGATCCAGTCGTCGCTTGAGAGCCCGGTGAAGGTGTGCTTGGCGTCGACATAGCCGGGCACATCGTTGAGCTCGGCTCCGCAGGCCCTGGCAAACCGTTCCAGCGGAGCGAGCAGCGTCGGCAGGCCGATCCAGGCGGCGAGGCCCAGCGCGAAGAGCAGGGCAGGGAAGAGAAGCATCAGCCCTTTGTTGTCGAGCGCGAGCCGGAGCCTGCCAGCGTAGAGCCAGCGGACGAAGCGACTGGCTGGATTGCCGTCCATCGGTGTCAGCCGCTCACGGCTGAGCCACCAGCCGCTCAGGCCACCGATCGCCGCGAGCCCTGCCGTCACCAGCCGACCGGCTGCCCCGGTGGCTGCGGTGAGCTGCTCCTGCCACACCAGCCCACCGAGCACAGCCATCACCGCCGCACCGCCGCTGGCGGCAAGCAGGCTGCCAAGCCGAGACCGGCCCGACGACCGCAGCACGAGTCGTGCGAGCACTGGCACGACCGTGACTGCCACGATCAGGCTCGCCACCAGCGCAAAGGTTTTTGTCCAGGCCAGCGGTGTGAAGAGCTTTGCGTCGCGGCCCGTCAGGAAAAACACCGGCAGGAAACTGACCACCGTTGTGGTCACCGCGGTCATCACCGCGGGCACCACCTCCGCGGCGGCCCTGCGGATCACGGCGAGCCTGGCTTCGGATCGCGGCTGGCCTTCGGGTCGCTGCGGGCTCTGTTCCCATTCGGCGAGCGCGTCGTAGATGTTTTCCAGCACGATGATCCCCATGTCGACCATCGTGCCAATAGCGATGGCGATGCCCGCCAGCGACATGATGTTGGCGTCGACCCCAAAGAGCTTCATCGCAGCGAAGGCCATCAGCACCGCCAGGGGCAGGGTGATCGCGATCAGCAGGCTCGCCTGCAGATGGAGGAGAAACAGGGCCACAACGACGATCGTGATCATCGTCTCCTGGCTGAGCGCCTCGGTGAGCGTGTGGATCGTCTCGTCGATCAGGCCGGTGCGGTCATAGACCCCGACGATGCGGATGCCGTCGAGCTCTGGCTCGAGCGAGGCGATCTTCGCCTGCACCCGCTCGATCACGTCCCGCGGATTGGCCCCATACCGCATGATCACCACACCGCCGACCGCCTC
>CALCGM010000500.1 GCA_937900985.1 uncultured Planctomycetaceae bacterium
CGGCGGCACGGAAGTCGGGAAGGTGGAGCGCCGCGTCGGCGTAGACCACGCCGACGAGCATCACCGAGGGGAAGTCGAGGCCCTTCGCGATCATCTGGGTGCCAACCAGGATGTCGGTTTCTCCATCGCGAAAAGCATCGAGCGTGGCCTCGTGGCTGCCGCGACGCCGCATCGTGTCGGCATCCATGCGGGCCACGCGTGCCTCCGGAAAGGTGCGGGCGACGCGGTCTTCCAGCCGCTGGGTGCCGCTTCCCCGCAGGGCCAGCCCGGCCTGTCCGCACTCGCTGCAGACCGGCCGCACCCGAATCACCCGGCCGCATCCGTGGCAGATGCCCCGGCTGCCCGGCTGGTGCAGCGTGAGGGCGAGATCGCACTGCGGGCAGGTCACGGAGTGACCGCAGGCATGGCACTGGATGTGGGTCGCGAAGCCGCGGCGGTTTAACAGCAGGATCACCTGGCCGCCGGCGTTGAGCGCCCAGCGAATGCCCGCCTCCAGCCGCGGGCTGAGGTCGCCGGCGCGACGCGGCGGGCCGGCACGGAGATCCACGGTCAGCACGCCGGGCAGGTGCGTGCCGCCAACCCGCTCGGGGAGTTCCGCCATCCGCCACTCACTGCGGAGACATTTCTGGAACGTTTCCAGGGCCGGGGTCGCTGATCCGAGCACCAGCGGAATCGACTCCCGGCGACACCGCCACTCTGCCACGTCGCGGGCATGGTAGCGAGGAGCCGTGCTCTGCTTGAAACTTGTCTCGTGCTCCTCATCGATCACCAGCAGGCCCAGCCGTGGCGTCGGCGCAAAGACGGCACTGCGAGCTCCCACAACCACGCCCACCTCGCCCGCGGCGATCCGCTTCCATTCGCGATGGCGTTCTGCCGGCGTGAGGTGGCTGTGCAAAACGGCCACGCGGCCAAAGCGGCTGCGAAAGCGGCCGCAGGTCTGAGGCGTCAGGCTGATTTCAGGCACAAGCACGATCGCCTGCTTGCCGTAGCGAAGGGTTTCCTCGACCGCCTGCAGGTAGACCTCGGTTTTGCCGCTGCCGGTCACACCGAAGAGCACCACGGTCTCGTGGCGGCCCTCCCGCATGGCATTGCAGATCGGCTCGAGTGCGGCCGACTGGGCCTCGGAAAGCTGCGGCGGTTCGTCGGCCGAGGAGCGTGGGGGGGAGTCGACGGGGGCGGGCACTTCGACCAACAGCCCGCGATTCAGCATGCGGGTGATGACGGCACGGCTTGCCCCAGACCGGTCGGCCAGCTGGGCGGCTGTGAGGGGCTCGGTGGCAGCGGCGAGCACCTTCGCCTGGGAGGGCGTCAGCCGTGGCGCTGCCGACGGCTCGGCTGTGGGGGGGGCGGTCGCGGGCATCAGGTGCGGCTGCTGCCGGCTCCCCGCTGCCTCCCGCACGCCTGCAGGGAGCACGGCCTCCAGCACCTCGCCGTGGCGACACAGCCACCGCTCGCTCATCCAGGCGGTCAGTTCCAGCATCACCGGCGAGAGGAGCGGCCGCTCGTCTTCGACGTCACATACGGCCTTCAGGCCCGAACTGGGAACGTCGCGGGTGGCCACCGCCACGCAGTAGCCCACGGTGGGCCGGTTGCTGCGTCCCAGCGGCACCCGCACTCGCTTGCCCGGCTCAACGCGTCCGGCGAGCTGTTCGGGAACGAGATAGTCCAGCGGGCGATCGAGTGGGCCAGGCAGCACAACGCTGGCCACGATCGCCAGATGCCGGTCGTCTTCCTCCCAGGCAGGCCCGTGCTCGAAGAGCTGCTGCTGCGGCGTATGCTGACTCATCAGGCCCGGCTCCCTGCGGAGGCTGGGGAACGCAGAAGATCGACGGGAGGCAGAACCATGCGAATCGGCATCTTCGGAGGCAGCTTTGATCCGGTTCACCTCGGCCACCTGATCGCCGCCGAAACCGCTCGCGAACACGCGGGACTCGATCGGGTGCTGTTTGTGCCTGCGGCACGGCCACCCCACAAACTCGACCGCACCTTGGCCCCCGCGGCCGACCGACGAGCGATGCTGGAGCTGGCCACCGGCGGCCATCCGGCGTTTGAGGTGTCGAGCATCGAACTCGACCGTGATGGCATCAGTTATACCGTGGAAACGCTGCGGGCGTTGTCGTCACGCTTCCCCGCGGACCGCCTGGTGCTGCTGCTCGGCCCCGATGCGGTGCGGGGCCTGCCGACGTGGCGAGAGCCTGCCGAGATCGCCAGGCTCGCCGAGCTGGTGACCGTCGAACGCGAATCGCTCGATGATGCGTCGGGCCTGCTGAGCGAGCCTGCCCTGATCAGGCTGCTTGGCCGGGCTGCTGTCGAGCAGCTCGTGGAGAGCCGGGTGCGGATGCCCGCCGTGGGCATCCGAGCGACCAGCATCCGCCACGCCGTGCGGGCCGGCCAAAGCATTCGCTATCTCGTGCCCGCAGCCGTGGCAGCCTACATCACCCATCACGGGCTCTACTCGGAACCCGACGCCCGTCAGGCCTGACGCCCCTGCAGGCGAGCGGCGAGGGCCCTGCTCTTCGGCTCGTCGGCCGTCGCGGGATCCGCAGCGAGCACGTCGAGGAGCTGGTCGAGCCGCTCGCTCGGCCCCTGCTCAAGATTGAGCAGAATCTGCCGCCTGCCGCCAACCACGCAGCCTCCTCCGGGCAGGTCGCCGAGCGGCTCCTCGCGAACCCGGTAGCCAAGGTCCGCAGCCAGCTGCATGCCTTCGGCGAGCAATCCAAGGATTTCCGACATCAGTCCGGGAGCCTCCGTGAACACCGCCGGGCAGAACACTGCCGGCTCAGCCTCGCCATGGGTTGCCAAGCCCAAGCTCGTCGCGTCGCTTGTCGACAGCATTGCGATACTCGGTCCAGCGGGCACGCTGTTCGGGGCTCGTGCGGTCGATGATCCGCTTTCGCCACTCGTTGCGGTCACCCTCGTTGCCGCTGCGGGCCCAGGGAGGGCCGCCCTGACCGTTCTGACCGTTGGTCTGCCCGTTTGCATTCGCACCGCCGTTGGCACCACCCGGTGGACCGCCAAAGCCGGCGCCATTGCGGGCGAAGGCCGTCCGCATCGCCTCCATCTGAAAGATGTGCTGATCGAGCATGGCCTGCCGCTGTGCCGGAGGCGTTTCAAAATAGCTGTCCATCTGCTGCTGCATGCCGGTAAAAAACATGCGGCCGATCTGCATGCCAGCCACCGGTCGGAGATGCTCAGGGAGCTGTTCCATCTGGCCGCGAATCGAGGTCATCGCCGCGGCCAGTTCGTCGGCGTCGGCTTGCGACATCCCTCCGCCAGAGGCCGCCTGGCTGCCAGACGGGAAAAACTGCTCGCGGAGCTGTTCGCCCTGCTGCACGATCGCGAGCACCCGCGGGTCGTTGGCCGACGACCACCACCAATACCAGACGCCACCACCCACGAGCAGCAACAGGACGCCCAGGCCGCCAAGGATGGAGAGCCCGATCCGCCAGCCCTTGCGGCGACCACGACGGTGAGTGCTCGAGGAGAGTTCGGAAAGAAGCTGACGGCGGCTGGCGGCGGTGCTCATGGCGGGAGCCTCATGCGGACGGCGGGAGCGAGCGGAAGAAGAGGTGGGACGATACTGGCGGCACAGGAATGGACACTCTTCAGAGGTTGTCCACGTGACCATCGAGGTAGAGGAAGTTGCGAGCACCTGCAGTCGGCGCCGGCCGGTCGGGGTCGGGATCATTGAAATCGGTCACGCCGCTGGGAAAGAACGAGATCCCTCCGCCGTGGAACCCCTCAAACTCATAGAGCACCCACAGCTTTGAGGTTGCCCCAACGCTCCCTCGATACGCCACTGCCTCTTCTCGGGTTTTGTCTTCGAGCCGACGGTTTGGATATTCGTAGCTCGTTCCCTCATAGCTGAAGTTGAGATACTCCGGTGGCCTGTCAGCCTCGGGCACGGCCATCAGCTTGGCCCGGTAGGCATCCTGCATCTCCGGCGGCCGCTCGTAGTACATGAAGTCGGATGGGCAGCGGTAGATTGCCCTGTTGTTTTCGGCGTAGGGGCCGAGCACCGTGGCGATGCTCGGCTTGATCGGCCGCGATCCAGGCACATAAAAATCGAGCTCCTGGCTCGGAAGCCGAGCGGCGATCGGAAACTTCCCTCGCGTCACCCGGTCGAGATACATCTGCATCGCCAGGCCGACCTGCTTGAGGTTCGATTTGCACTGGATACGCCGGGCCGACTCCCGCACCGACTGCACGGCCGGCAGCAGCATGCCGATCAACACGCCGATGATCGCGATCACCACGAGCAGCTCCACCAGCGTGAAGCCTCGACGGTCGCCGTCAGCCCGTTCCTTCTCAGCAGTTTTTCCCATTGCTCGATATCCCAGAAACCGTTGGAAGCGGAAGTTCTTGCCCGAAGCCGCCTGTTTCCCAGTAAACCGTCTGATCCGCAGCCCGGGGCCGTGAAAGTTGAACGGTTCAGGTGTCGGAAGGATGCATCCGGTTGATTGTAGAGGGCAGGCCCGCCGGGCGACGATACGACCTCGGGATGCAGTCGTCCGAATCGGGCGAGCCACTGCGAACCCCTCTTTGTGAGGGATTTCGGCCGCGAGAGCGGCAGAGGGGCTTCTCGTCGGTATCACCCGGCGACGGGAGGCCTCACGGCGAGCTGAGCACGCGGGGAAGTGGGATAATCCATGGTGATGCGGGAGGTGACAACACGCGGAGCTGAGGCCGGCAGGTCAGCGGGCAAACCTCCCCATTTTGGCCGCGAGGCTGCCGAAACGATGTCGCTGCAGGCGGAACGCGACGAACTTGCCGCGGAGGTCGCCGCCCTGCGACGGCAGCTGCTCGACATGCAGAAATCCGCCGGGCTTGGCGAACTGCTCGGCACCACCACCCACGAGTTCAACAACGCCCTCACCACCATCCTGAACTACGCAAAAATGGGCCTCCGCCACAAAGACGAGCCCACCCGCGACAAGGCCCTCAACCGCATCCTCTCCGCCAGCACCAAGGCCGCGAAAATCACCGCCAGTGTGCTCGGCATGGCCCGCAGCCGAACCACCCGCATGGAGCCCGTCGGCCTTGAGGCCGTGATCGAGGATGCGCTCGTGCTGCTCGAACGCGAAATGATGAAATACCGCGTGCAGGTGGAGCGGGAGTTTGCTGAAGTGCCGAGGATTCAGGGGAATCCGGGCCAGATCCAGCAGGTGCTTCTCAACCTGATGGTCAACGCCCGGCAGGCGATGGACGGCGGCGGACGGCTGATCCTTCGCCTTGCGCCAGCTCCCAACGGCCAGGGCGTTGACCTCACCGTTCGCGACACGGGCTGCGGCATGACGCCCGAGGTGATGCGGCGGATGTTTGAGCCCAACTTCTCCACCAAAGCCGGCCCCGATGAGACTGGCAAGGGCGGCTCCGGCCTTGGCCTGGCCGCCTGCCTGGAGATCATCGAGGGCCACCGCGGCCGCGTCCGTGTTGAGAGCACGCCCGGCAAGGGCACTGCCATCACGATCCGCTTTCCGCTGGGCTGAGTGGGTCGCTCGGGGTGAGCCCGGGCCGATTCGCCGAGCGGTCGGGGTCGCTCGGGGTGAGCCCGGGCCGATGAGCCGAGCGTTCGCTGCGCCATCCTGGCTTCGCTCACTCGTGCATTC
>CALCGM010000501.1 GCA_937900985.1 uncultured Planctomycetaceae bacterium
GCAAGACGACGCTCTCGGAGCGGATTCTGTTTTACGCTGGCCGAATTCACCGCATCCAAGAGGTGAAGGGCGGTGGCGACGGGGCCACGATGGACTACATGGACCTCGAGCGTGAGCGTGGCATCACGATCACCTCGGCGGCCACGAGCGTGAAGTGGCACGACACGGCGATCAACCTGATCGACACGCCGGGCCACGTCGACTTCACGGTGGAGGTGGAACGCAGCCTGCGGGTGCTCGACGGGGCGATTCTCGTGCTCTGCAGCGTCGGCGGCGTGCAGAGCCAGTCGATGACGGTCGACCGGCAGATGAAGCGCTACAAGGTGCCGCGGCTGGCTTTCGTCAACAAGATGGACCGCACCGGGGCCAACTTCCCCCGCGTGGTGCAGCAGCTCCGCGACAAGCTCGGTGCCGACGCGGTGCCGATGCAGCTGCCGATCGGCAAGGAAGACAAGCTCGAGGGCGTGATCGACCTCGTGGCGATGAAGGCGCTCTATTTCGACGGCGATAACGGCGAAAACGTACGGGTTGAAGAGATCCCCGAGGCCCTCAAGGCCGGTGCCGACGAGGCCCGCCACAACCTGCTCGAAGGCCTCTCGATGTATTCCGACTCGCTGATGGAGAAGCTCCTCTCCGAGGAGGCCATCAGCGACGACGAGATTCATGCTGTCGTGAAAGACGCCGTGCAAAACCAGTCGTTTACGCCGGTGTTCTGCGGCAGTGCCTACAAGAACAAGGGCGTGCAGCCGCTGCTCGATGCCGTGCTCCGCTACCTGCCGAACCCAGAGGAGCGGCAGGTGGTCGCCAAGCAGTGGGACAACCCCGACGAGGCGTTTGACCTCGCGCCGGATCCGGCCAAGCCGACGGTCGTGATGGCCTTCAAGATCGTCGACGATCCCTACGGCCAGCTGACCTTCATGCGGATCTACCAGGGCACGATCCGCAAGGGCGAGGGCTACATCAACCAGCGAACGACCCAGAAACAGCGTTTTAGCCGGATTGTGCGGATGCACGCCGACAAGCGTGAGGAGATCGATTTCGCTGAGGCGGGCGACATCGTGGCGGTGATGGGCGTCGACTGCGCCAGCGGCGACACGTTCTGCGACACCCCGAAATACTGCGTGCTCGAGAGCATGTATGTCGCGGATCCCGTGATCAAGATGGCGATCACGCCCACCAATCGCGACGGCCTCGACCGGCTCGGCAAGGCCCTGCACCGGTTCATCAAGGAAGACCCCACCTTCCGCGTTTCCACCGACGACGAGACGGGCGAGACCGTGATCGCGGGCATGGGCGAGCTGCATCTCGACATCTACGTCGAGCGGATTCGCCGTGAGTTTAAGGTCGACGTGACGGTCGGGGCTCCGAAGGTGAGCTACCGCGAGGCCCCCACGCGGCTGGCGTCGTACGACTACAAGCACAAGAAGCAGACCGGTGGCTCCGGCCAATACGCCCACATCGTGGGATCGCTTGAGCCGATGCCTGAGGATGTCGAGGAAAACTTCATCTTCGAAGACAAGGTGGTCGGCGGCCGCGTGCCGCGGGAATACATCCCGTCGGTCGAGAAGGGCTTCCGCTTCTCGATGGAGAAGGGGCCGATCGCCGGCTTCCCGATTGTGGGTGTGAAGACCGTCCTCTCCGACGGCTCCTACCACGACGTCGACTCCTCCGACATGGCCTTCCAGATCTGTGCCCGCAGCTGCTTCCGTGAGACCTTCCTGCAGACGAAGCCCGTGCTGCTGGAGCCGATCATGAAGGTGGAGGTTGAGGTTCCGGCCGACTTCCAGGGCCCGGTCACGGGCGAGCTCAACAAGCGGCGTGGCCTGATCGTCTCGACCGAGACGGAGAATGAGGTGACGACGATCATCGCCGAAGTGCCGCTGGCCGAGACGTTTGGCTACTCGACCGACCTGCGGAGTGCGACGCAGGGCCAGGGCGTGTTTACGATGGAGTTTTCCAAGTACCGCCCGGTGCCTGGCAACATCCAGAAGGAGATCGTCGAGGAGCGGAAGGCGGCCGAACTGGCTGCCGCCAAGTGATCCGCGGCCTCTGAAGCCTGAGTTCAAAGCAAAAACCCCTGGCCGGGAGATCCTGGCCAGGGGTTTTTTTGTGCGCAGGTGGGACTGGAGGAGGGGCGGGGCGTTGTTGGTGGGGTGAGTCGGTGGGCAAGCGGGACGGGTCTTGGGGCCGCGGAGCGGCCTCGGCTGTGCCGAGGTGCCTTCGGCACCCCAAAACCCGTCCCGTTTCGTGCACGGCACCCCAAAACCCGTCCCGTT
>CALCGM010000502.1 GCA_937900985.1 uncultured Planctomycetaceae bacterium
CGCGGCTGCAAGCAGACAGGCAAAACCCCAGAAGCGATTGAGAGCCATGAAAACTTTCTCCAAAAACGAGCGCTGCCAGCGTGTCGACATCGCCGCACGACGGGGCACAAACGCGAAAGTGAAAACGAAGGGGCTGGAAAAGACGCTACTGGTCGCTCGCGAGGCCGCTGGTGCGAAGCCCCGCCGCAGCCGATCGGTCGAGCAGCCAGTGTAGGCGACCGGCGGCCGGCTGCACACGCTGCGACGGAAGCACGTCCGGCCGATAGGCCCCCTCAAGAATCTCGTGGACCACGCCTGCCTTGCCGCTTCCCTCGGCGAGAAAGAGCACCGCGCGGGCCGCGTCGAGCACGACCGGCGTGAACGTCACCCGCCACGCACCGAGTTTGTCGACATACTGGCCCACCACGAGCCGTTCCCGCTCACGGACGGCCGCCGTCCCCGGAAACAGCGACGCGGTGTGGCCGTCTGCCCCGATGCCCAGCAGCACAAGGTCGAGAGCCGGCCGCTCGCAGCGAAACAGCCCCTTCAGCTCCTGCTCAGAGGCCAGGGCCGCAGCCTCCGGATCGATTTCCCCGAGCATGCGGTGGATATTCGCCTCGGGAAGCGGCACCCGTTCCAGCAGAGCCTCGCGGGCCATGCGGAAGTTGCTCTGCTCGTCGGCCGGGGGCACACACCGCTCGTCGCCGAAAAAAACATGCGTTTTTTCCCAATCGATACGTCCTGCCAGGTCTGGCAGAGCCAGGCGTTCGTAGACCGGCTTTGGGGTACCGCCACCCGCCAGGGCGACCACAAACCGGCCCCGCTGCTCGATGGCCTCTCTGGCACACGACACGATGAAATCCGCCGCTTTTGAGACAAGATCAGCGGCGTTTTCGACGACATGAAGAATGGGCGTGGTGTTCATCCTGCCTATACTACCGGGGATTGTCGCTACAGACGCCTCCAATCGGTCTCGCTGCAGGCCGCGCTATCGGCCACGTCGTACGTCGTCGTCTTTCCCGAGATCTGCGTGCTACATGGGCCGTTCTTCCCACACAAGCGGGCACTCCTCGAACTGGGTGCATTGGGCCCGACTCGGAGCAATCCTGCACCTTGAGCGGCAGGACGTGCTGATGATCCTGGCCCTCGCCCTCGGCGTGGGCCTGCTCTCGATCGTAACGCCTGCGGCAATCGAGGCGCTCGTCAACGTGGTGGCGTTTGGCGTGCTGCTCTGGCCGGTGATTGTGCTTGCGCTGGTGATGCTTGCCTTCCTCTGCTTTGCCGCCCTGCTGCGGGCGATGCAGGTGCTCGCGATGGAATACATGCAGAGGCGGATCTTCGCCCGCACCGCCAACGCGTTTGCCACCCGGTTTGCCAAGGCCGAGATCGAGTCGTTTGATGGCCGCAATCCCACCGACATCGTCAATCGCTTTTTCGAGGTGGCCTCCGAGCAGAAGGCCCTCGCCACGCTGCTGGTGGAAGGCACGAGCGTGGTGATGATCACGATCGTGGGCATGGCGGTGCTCTCCTTCTACCACCCCTACCTGCTCACGTTTGGCCTTGTGCTGATCGTGTTGATTGCGTTTCTCCTGGGCGTTCTCGGCCTCAACGGCGTGTCGACCGC
Organism: uncultured Planctomycetaceae bacterium; assembly: GCA_937900985.1. Taxonomy (GTDB): domain Bacteria; phylum Planctomycetota; class Planctomycetia; order Pirellulales; family UBA1268; genus M30B53. The sequence goes on from CALCGM010000502.1 coordinate 1,604, forward strand.
AATCGACGAAAGCTACGCGAAGTTTGACGTGGCGGCCTGGCTGGAGGAAATCGCCAAGTGCCCCCACACCTTCCGCTTCGGCCGCGGCGGGAGCGTAGCGATCGAACGGGCCAACCAGCTGACCACCGACTACATCGAACTGCGGCGAGCACACTTCCGCGTCGTCTGGCGGCAGACGCTGTTTTCGCTGCTCCTGGAGGCGGTTGCCAGCACCGTTCTGCTGGGCCTCGGCGGCTGGCTGGTGATCAACCAGCAGCTCAACCTCGGCCAGCTCGTGGCCGGTGAGCTGATTGTGACGCTCGTGCTCTCCGCTCTTTCCAAGAGCGGCAAATACCTGGAAATCTTCTACGACCTGCAGGCGTCGCTCGACAAACTGGCCGTGATTGAAGAACTGCCGCTGGAGCCCGCCGGGGGCGAGCTGCTTCCCGACCGGGCCGAACCGATGCAGGTTCGCGCCGAGATCCACCGCGACGGCGCACCGGCCAAGCCGCTGGATGGCGCGCCTGGTGAACGGATTGCGATTGTCGGTGAGTCGGGCTGCGGCAAGTCGTTTCTCTTGGAAACGCTGGCCTTGCTGCGGGTTCCCCACGGCGGACTGCTGGAGTTTGACGGGATTGATGCCCGCTCGCTCGACAGAGCCGGCACGCGGCTACGGATCGCCCTGGTCGGTCATGCCGAAACGTTTGCGGGAACCGTCGCAGAAAACATCCGCGTCGGCCGCAGTGAGCTGACAGCGGGCGACGTTCGCGAGGCGCTTGAAATGGTGGGCCTGGGCGAGCGGGTGGCCCGCCTCCCCAAGGGCGTCTCATCGCCCCTGGCGTCAGACGGCCTGCCGCTGTCGACCAACGAGCTGCTGCGACTGTCGGTTGCTCGGGCGATTGCGGGCAAGCCACGGCTGCTGCTGATCGACGGCCTGCTCGATGGCCTCGATGTGGCCGACTGCCCAGAGCTGATCGAGTCGCTCTTCGAACGGACCAACCTCTGGACGCTTGTCGTGGTCACCTCCCGCGACGACATCACGAGCCGCTGCGACCGAACGGTGGATTGGTCATGAGCAACACCCCCGCCTTTACCGAGCTGATGCGGCGGACAGCCACACCCCGGCTGGTGCGGCTGCTTGCCCGCCTTGCCTTCGGCCTTTTCCTGGCTACCCCATTCCTCCTCGCCTTCGTGCCTTGGCAGCAGACGTTGATGGGCCGGGGCACGGTGGTGGCCTACGCCCCTGTTGAGCGAATGCAGCTGATTACCGCCCGCGTTTCCGGCCAGGTGCGGCAGTGGCA
>CALCGM010000503.1 GCA_937900985.1 uncultured Planctomycetaceae bacterium
TGAAACGCTTTCTGCTCAATGCCGTTGTTGTCCCAGGTGACCATGCCGTCGGTGAGCACACCGTCGACATCGAGCAGCAGGAGGCGGATCGCACGCAGGCGGTCTTCAAGATCGGCTGCCTCTGGCGGCTCGTTCATCGCAGCGGGCTCTCGTGTCATCGGTGGGCAGATTGGTCGGGGGCGTTTCGCGGGAGGGTGCTCTCAGGCAGCGCGACGGGCTGTGGTGGGGGCCAGGCTCTCCGGCAGCAGCTCCGGCGGCACGAGCCCCACAAGATCCACAATGTCGAGCAGGCCGGCCGGCCGGCCATCGGCAGCGAGCACAGGCAGCTCACTGAGCCGATGCTGCTCAAGCAGAGCCACCGCATCGGCCAGCCGCAGCCCCGCAGGCACCGTCCGCGGCCGCCGGGTCATCACCTGTTCGATCGGAGCGTCGAGGGCGGCGTCGTTGCGACGCTCGAAGAGCCGGGCGAGATCGCTGTCGGTGAAGATGCCCGCCAGGCCGCCCGCATCATCGAGAATCATCACCGCGCCCGTGCGACGGGCTGGCAGCGTGCGGCCAAAAACCTCACGGACCGTCTCGTGCGGCTGGGCGGTGCGGCAGGCTGCCAGGGGCTGCATCACCTCATCGACTGTCGCGAGCTTGCGGCCGAGGCTGCCGCCGGGATGCCGCCTGGCAAAGTCGTCGTGGGTGAAGGCCCGCAGTTCGCAGGCCACCAGGGCCAGGGCGTCGCCCAGGCCGAGCATCACCGCCGTGCTGGTACTCGGAGCGAGGCCGAGCCTGCAGGCTTCCTGGAGCCGACCACTCGACACCACCACGCGAGCCGCGCGGCCGAGCGTGCTCTCGGGGTTTCCGGTGATCGCCACGATCGGCACATGGCGGGCGGCCACATGCGGCAACAGGCGGGTGATCTCCTCGCTTTCCCCTGAGTGCGAGAGAGCAAGCATCAGGTCGTCGCCGCGGAGGACGCCCAGGTCGCCATGCAGCGCCTCGGCAGGATGCAGGAAGTGGGCAGGCGAGCCCGTCGAGGCAAGCGTGGCGGTGATCTTGCGGGCCACGAGCCCCGCCTTGCCGATGCCGGTGACCACGACGCAGCCGGAGCAGGCGTGAATCAGTCGCACCGCCTCGCAGAAGCTGCTGTCGAGGCTGCCGGCCGCTGCCAGCACCGCACGTCCTTCGGCTTCGAGCACGGCACGGCCACGCTCCAGCACAGCCTGATCGCAGCCATCCTGCTCCACCCAGCTTCTCACTCGCATTTGCCCGTGCTCGTGCATCGGCCCATCCATCGGTGTGATCCGCTCCCGTTCCACACGCGCAGCATGCCCCGCAGCCCGACCGCGGGACGGGGGACGATAGGCCGTCCAGGAGGGCCATGCAACGCGAGTTTGCCACTCACTGCCCGCAAAAAGCCTTCTTGGGGGCCTTTCCGATCGCCGCGGCCCCACGACACTGCGATGCGTTGGGGCGTTGCTCGCTGCGGCCTGCCGCTGTCACGCCTCGAGCGACGCCTCGATCAGCTTCCGCAGGCTGACGTAGTCGGTCTTGCCGGTGCCCAGCACGGGGATCGCGTCGAGCCGCCGGACCTCGTCGAGCCGCATCACCCCCCGCAGCCCATCGGCAAGTAGCATCTCTGCCGCCTCCCGCAGCGAGAGCGGAAAGGTGGTGAAGAGCACCACCTGGCGGCCATCGGGGGTTTCGATGCCCTCCACGGCCACCCGCGGCCCGTTCTCATCAGCGGGATACCGCCGCTGAAAGGGAGCCTCGAGGGCTGGCAGCGAGATCATCTCCCCGCCCGCCTTGAGAAACCGCTTCAGCCGGCCACGGAAATGGAGGTAGCCATCGTTGTCGGCGGCCACCAGGTCGCCGGTGCGATACCACGACTTCCCGTCATACTCGACAAACGGGCTGGGGCCGTCGTAGCGGTGGTAGCCACCAAAGATCGACGGCCCGCGAACCAGCAGCATGCCCGCCTCGCCCTCGGCGACCGGCTGGCCCGTCTCGTGATGCACAATGCAGGCCTCCACGTGCCGCACCGGCAGGCCGATCGTGCCGTGCTTGATCTTCGCCAGCCGGTTGGCCGCCACCACCGGCGAGCACTCGGTGATCCCGTAGCCTTCGAGGATCGCCGCGTGAACTGCCTTCGCCTGGCAGGTGGCATAGACCGCCTCCGGGCAGGCCTCTGCCCCGGTGATGATCTTTCGCAGGCTCCGCAGCTCATCACCACCTGAGGCGGCCATGATGTAGCTGAGAAAGGTCGGCGTGGTAAACACCATCGTCGGCCGGTAGTCGCGGATCACCTGCACGAGGCCGCGGGCATCGGTCGGGTCGGCATGCCGCACGCAGCGGATGCCGGTCAGCGCCGGCAGCAGCACATTGCCGGTGAGGCCAAACGAGTGAAACGGCGGTAGAAAGCCGAGCAGGGTGTCGTCGGCATCGGGCTGGAGCACATCGATGCCGTCGAGGATGTTGGTCAGCAGGTTGCGGTGCGTCAGCGGCACGGTCTTCGGTGCGCTCTCCGAGCCCGACGTGAAGAGAAACACGGCCGGATCGCCCTCCTGCTGGCGGGGCATCCTCCGCAGCAGCCGCTGCGGAGCCAGCCGAGCCACGAGCATCGTGCCAATGCCCTCGGCCTTGCTGATCCCACCGCGGAGGTCTTCGAGGAAGAGATACTCGCCGCCGGCCACCTCGATCCCCAGCCGGTCGACGAGCCGCTTGGAGGTGATGATGGTTTTGGTTTCGGTCGACTCAATCGCGTGGGCGAGGTTGGCTGGGCCGGTCGTCCAGTTGAGCATCACCGGAATCTTGCCGGCCAGATGCAGGGCAAAAAACACGATGTCGGCGGCCACACTCGCCGGCATCATCACGCCCACATGCTCCTCGGGCAG
>CALCGM010000504.1 GCA_937900985.1 uncultured Planctomycetaceae bacterium
TGTAGGTAGGGGCATCGAGGCCTGCAAACGTCACATTGCTGTCGACCAATGAGCCAAGGCTGAAGTTGTTCGGCGACGCGGAGGCGGCCGAACTCACCGCAATCGACAGCCCCGCCTCAGGGTAGAGGCCCCAGTAGGTGTTCCCGTTGTAGGTGTAGCCATTACACGCTGCCAGCGTTCCCGTCCCCGCCCCGGCCCAGTCGGTGATCCTGTTGATGCCCCCGGACGCGACGCCGCCATTCGGCCCGCTGAATGCGCTGATATCAATCGCAATAACCTCCGCGTCGGCGGTGGTGGCCAGACCACAGCTGCCTGCGGTGGCGGCGAGGTAGCCGGCGAGACGGGCCTGCGAGCGCCGCATGCGGCGGCGGGCTGTGGCGGGGGCTTTGCGTTGGGCGGATGGGAGGGACGCGGAGGCGACGGGCATGAGCGAATCTCCTTCGTGGGGCAGGGGCACCTTTGAAATAGAAGACTTATTCTAGGAAAACATCATCGAGCAAACAAGAGAAAGACTTCTGTAAATCCTAGTGACCTAAAAGAACTGCTGCAACGGCCTTCCGGCTCGTGCCTCAATCGCCGTCGGCCTGCAAAGGCGACGGGGCGGAACCTGCCGCAGTGGCGAACAGCCTCGACAACGCCGGCGTTCAGCGGCCCCGATGATCTGGTGGATCAGGCGTGAAGGGGAGCCATGGATGGAGCTTCCAACCTGCGGGCCGCGGCGTCAGCCGGCGATCGTAGGCCTTGAGAGCCGCTGGAATGATTGTTCTTCATCCGTCAGTGTCGTTTCGTCACTTTATGAAGGCTGGGATTGGACTGAAGCCGAAACCCTTCTGCCCTACTCCACAGGTCTTGATCCCTCGCCCGGCATGAAGGCGGCTGTCTCCCCCGCAAAGGACCTGCTCATGGCTCGCTCCGACTTCTGCATGCCCTATGGTGTGCGGTCCCATCATGCCACCCGCGCAACCGTGGTCTCCCACTGCCGCGGCACCGCGGTTCTCGCGGCAAAGGCCGTTCTGCTTGCCTGGCTGCCGCTCGCGAGCAGTGCCGCGGTCGTCTTGTTTGACAACCTCTCCGCAGGGTCGCCAAATGGAAGTGCCGGTGTTTCAAACACCCCATGGCTGGCCACCGGCCATGAGGTCGCGTTGGCTCGACAGAAAAACTGTTCGGGCGTACACTTTACGTTGGGCGTGATGCCACTGCGCGTGGTTTCGCTCAGTGTTGATCCCGAGGAGCCTTGGAGAATGTCGCTTTCAGCCCTCACGACCGCGGAGTCGCTCTGGCATGCTGCGGGTGAGCTGGGCCGTTGCGAACTCGTGCGGGGGGAAATCGTGATGATGTCACCCGCGGGATCGCTGCATGGCGTGGTGGCGGCGAGGATTGCCAAAGCGGTTGGTGAGGCCGCGGAAGCGTCGCATGGCGGAGTTGTCTTTGCGGCCGAGACGGGCTTTCTGCTTGAGCACAATCCCGACACCGTGCGAGCACCGGACGTCGCGTTTGTGCGTTTGTCCCGCGTTGCAGACGGCATCCCTTCCGGCTACTTTCCCGGGGCACCGGATTTTGTGGTTGAGGTGCTCTCACCAAACGATCGCGCCGCCGATGTTGCCGCAAAAGTGGCTGACTGGCTCGCCGCTGGAGCCGAGTTGGTCTGGGTCGTCGAACCGGCAGCCCGCACGCTCACAGCCCATGACCGGGCGGGGAGCCAAACGCTCTTCCAAGGCGACGCCCATGTGTCAGGCGGGGCGGTGCTACCGGGCTTGAGGTTCCGTCTTGGCAGCGTGTTTCCGCCGGCCGTGTCGTGATTCAGCTGCTGCCGACGAAGTGGACCTCGTCGACCGCGATGTGCTCGGCTCTTTACGGCACAAAGCCGCCAACTGGGTCGGGTTCGGCCGCGGCCCGGGCGCAATACCGCAGCAGGTGCTCGAGACTCCGAAAATAGCTCGAGAAAAATCGTGCCAGCCACCAAATCTGGGCAAGACACGGAAGCAGCTTGCCCAGTTTCTCTAGATTTGGTGGCTGGCACCTTTTTTTCTTTCCGGCGGCTGCTCGAAGCCGCCAGTGGCCGGACTATCCTTCTACGTTCGCGGCGTGCCGCCGAGCCGTTCGGCGATCCAGACCTTGATCACGGATTGCCGTGTCACGCCCAGTCGCCCCGCCTCGGCGTCGAGCGACTCAATCATCCAGACGGGAAAGTCCACGTTCACCCGCCGCTGCTGCCGCCCGGGTCGCTGGATCTTCGTCAAATCCAGCGCCGATGTGATGTCGCGGCCGGCATCGAATGCGCGGTCGAGCAACTCAGCTTTCATCGCTTTCACCGTCCGGTTCCGTCGCTTCATAAATTGCAATCTCCTCGCTTCGTGCCCGTCGCACTGAAATGATGCGGATCACATCGAACCGTTGTGTGATCACCGCCGACCAAGCCTTTGATCCGATCCTGGCAATCACCAGCCACCGTGGTTCGTCGATTGTCTTGGCCGGAATCTCCACGAGCGAATCGTCCATCCACATCGCCTGGGCCGCAACGAAGTCGATTCCGTGCTTGTGCTCGTTGGCGGCGCTCTTTCGTGGATCAAACTCAAATCGCATGCCTGACATCGGGCTCCAAAATGGTATAAAAAATATACCGTGCCCGCCATCCGAAGGATAGCCCGACCAATGGCACTTCCTCAAGCATGGCCGGACTGATGAGCGGCTCGTGAGTCGCGTGCTCCAGTCTCCCGGGTGAGCACCAGGCCTTCCCATCCCGCCTGCCTTCCCCCTCCGAGGTGGCAGTTTTCGGGCTTGTGCGCGGAGTCTCTCCGAGTCCGGCGGCCTCGGGGCTTTGTCGTGGCCCGGCGTCCGTCGGCGGTTAGAGGCTTTGGATGTCGATCGCGGGTAGCTCGTCAGGCGACGATTGGAAGACGTCGCGGTCGTCATGGGCCTGCACGAGCTCGCCCCAGTCGGTGGGTGGGCCCCGGGCCGGCGAGACGGGCGGCGGCTCGAGCGGTTCGCCAAGGTGTGTGAGGGGCTGACTTCACGCGGGCGAAGCCATCCTGGCCTTCTCCCGCTTGCGAACCTCCGGTTCGAAGTGAGCCGGCTCCTGCCGGCCGTCTCCTCTGCGTCGGATATCGCCGCCGCAGTTCGGGCACTCGAGCGGAAACTCCTCCCCCACCCGGGCCATCAGCTTCGCCCACGCAATCCGTGAGGTGTCGTGCGAGCGGGGCTTTGCCTGAGTGTCGCAGCAGCCTTCTGCGGCATACGTACTGCCCGCATGCCCGCCGGTCGCGGCGTCGCGTCGCGTGCCGATGTTCCCTTTTCGCCAGTGCCGTGACGGCCCGCCTGAGCTTGTGACTCGGGGCGAACACCCCGTGATACCGATGCCGGTGCTTTCGCGGCGGCGGGACAAGGTCCGCCAAACGAGACACAGGCC
>CALCGM010000505.1 GCA_937900985.1 uncultured Planctomycetaceae bacterium
GGCCCGCAGCGAGCGTCCGGAGGGGCAGCCCCGGGCTCACCCCGAGCGACCCACCGCGATACACTCGCCCCCATGAACACACAGCCCCACCCCCCGACCGTGCAGATCTCCCTCGACCTCACCAACCTCGACGAGGCGTTGGAAACCGCCGCCCTGGCGCTGCGAGCGGGCGTCGACTGGCTTGAGGCCGGCACTCCGCTGATCCTCGCCGAGGGCCTTCGCAGCGTGCGGACGCTTCGCGAGGCCTTCCCCGACGTGCCGATCGTTGCTGACCTCAAAACGATGGACGGCGGCTATCTCGAAGCGGAGATGATGGCCAAGGCCGGGGCCACGCATGTGGTGGTGATGGCCCGAGCCCACGAAGAAACGATCCGCTGCGTCGTCAACGCGGGCCGCGACTTTGGCTGCAAGGTGATGGGCGACAACCTTGCCTGCCCCGACATGGTTGCGGGGGCAAAGTGGCTTGAAGACCTCGGCTGCGACTATGTGATCCACCATATCGGCTACGACGAGCGGCGGGGGATTGCCGCGGCTGGCAACCGCATGCCGAGCCCCCTCGATCAGCTGCGAGATGTCGTGGCGGCGGTGAACGTGCCGGTGCAGGCTGTCGGCGGCCTATCGCTGGAACAGGCGATCGCCTGCCCAAGCTACGGTGCACCGCTTGTCGTGCTCGGGGCGCCGCTGACAATCGATGCCGATGCCTTTCAAACCGCCGACGGCAATCTTGAAGACTCGCTGCGGATGATCTGCAAGGCGGTTCATGAGCAGGGCACCAACGAAAACAGTAGGAACAGACCATGAACGCAGCGGTCGTCAACTTTGCCCCAGAAAAGGGATCAGTCGAGGTTCGCGAGATTCCCACGCCGGAGATCGGCCCAGACGATGTGCTCCTCGATGTGGCCAACGTTGGCGTCTGCGGCAGCGACCTGCATCAGTGGACCGCCGATCATTCCTGGCCGGTCAACTACCCGGTGGTGCTCGGCCATGAGTTTGGTGGGATGATTGCCGAGGTGGGGAGCAACGTGACGGCGTGGAAGAAGGGCGAACGCGTGGTCAGCGAAACGGCCGCCGTCATCGACCCCGACAGCCCGATGACCCGCCGCGGCCTCTACAACCTCGACCCTTCCCGCAAAGGCTTCGGGTATGGCGTGAACGGTGCGATGACCCGGTTTGTCCGCGTGCCCGCGCGGATTCTCCACCATATTCCCGACGACCTTCCCTTTGAGCGGGCCTGCCTGACCGAGCCCTGCTGCGTGGCCTACTCGGCGGTGGTGAAAAACGCCCGCATTGAGCCAGGGGATCGGGTGGTCGTGCTCGGCCCGGGCACAATCGGCATTCTCTCCGCCGCCATGGCTCGCCTCTGCGGTGCGGAGGTCGCCGTCGTGGGCCTGCCTGCCGATGCCGGTCGGCTTGAGGTGGCTAAGCAGTATGGCTGCGAGGCGATCATTGGCGATGCGAGCGACTGGGCCCGCGGCCGCGACGGCCTCGGCTGCGACGGGGTGATCGATGCCGCCGGCGCGAGCGGCACGCTCAAGATCGCCCTCGACCTTGTGCGGCCCGCCGGCTGGATCAGCAAGGTGGGCTGGGGACCGCAGCCGCTCGGCTTCTCGCTCGACCCGCTGGTGCAGAAGAATGTCACGCTCCAGGGGAGTTTCAGCCACAACTGGCCGATCTGGGAGCGGGTGATCGCGCTGCTGG
>CALCGM010000506.1 GCA_937900985.1 uncultured Planctomycetaceae bacterium
GACTTTTGCCGCCTGCCGAGCTTGGACCATCCGCGGGCGGTCTTCCACCACCTCTCTCGTCATTGGCTGCGCACGCGGGACGGGTCGTCGGAGGCCTGACGCGGCCGGAAGTTCTTTTCCCTGGTGGCTGCTTGTCGGGGCGTTGTGGCTTGTGCAGGATGCCGCTGGTGAGGCGAGGGGTTGGCCAGGTTGCTGCCGGGGGGAGTGATGCGAAAGCAGAATGGGTTTCTGGTTGGGCAGAGGTGGGGATGGGTGATGGCCTTTGCGGCCTTGGTGCTGGTCGCTGAGGGCGGGACGGGCAGCGAGACGAACCCGCAGGAGGCCACCGTCGTTGTGACCCACGTGGATGCAGGAGAGGACGAGCCTGCAGCCACAAACACCTCAGCAGGGCCGCCGAACATCGTGTTTGTGATCGCCGACGATCTCACCTTTCGGGAGGTGGGCTGCTATGGCGGGCAGGCCAGGACACCACACATCGATCGGCTTGCCTCGCAGGGCATGCGGTTCACCCGCTGCTTCCAGGCAGCGCCGATGTGTTCTCCGACACGGCACACGATCTACACCGGGCTCTATCCGGTGAGGAGCGGGGCCTATCCCAACCACACCTTTGCCAACGATGAAACCAGGAGCGTCTGCCATGCACTCGGCGACCTCGGCTACCGCGTGGCTCTCAGCGGCAAGCGTCACATCGGCCCAGAGTCGGTGTTTCCCTTTGAATACTCCGGGACCAAGAACCCAGACATGAAGGCCATCGATCAGCTGATGGCCGAGTCGAAGGCCGCGGGGCAGCCGTTTTGTGTTTTTGCCTGCTCCAACGAGCCGCACACGCCATGGAACAAGGGCGATCCCTCGGCCTATCCGCCCGAGCGTGTGCAGCTGCCGCCCTGCCACGTCGACACCCCGGAAACGCGTGACGGCTGGTCGCGGTATCTCGCCGAGATCAGCTATTTCGATGGCCAGGTCGGTGACATCCTCAGTCTGCTGGAGAAGCACGAGCTGACCGACGACACACTCGTGATCGTGACCACCGAGCAGGGCAACAGCATGCCGTTTGCCAAATGGACGCTCTACGACGCGGGCCTGCAGACGGCGTTGATCGCCCGTTGGCCGGGCATGGTCAAGCCTGGCTCGGTGACGGAAGCGATGGTGGAGTACGTCGACCTGCTGCCGACCTTCGTGGAGGCGGCTGGCGGCGAGCCCGACATGTCGCTTGATGGGCGGTCGTTTCTGCCGGTGCTTCGCGGCGCGGCCGATACCCACAAGGATCTGGTCTACGGCATTCAGACGACCCGAGGCACCAACGACGCTCCGGAGTGTTATGGGATCCGTTCGGTGCGGTCTGAACGCTACAAGCTGATCGTGAATCTCACGCCCGAGGTCACCCTCACCAACGCCTGCACGACATCACCGGAGTTTCGCTCCTGGGTGGCCAAGGCGACGGCTGGCGATGCCGATGCAGCCGACAAGGTCCGCCGCTACCAGCATCGGCCCGCGGTGGAGCTCTATGACCTCGCGGTCGATCCCTTTGAGTGGCGAAACCTCGCTGAAGAGCCGGAGCATGAGGCGACGCTCGCCATGCTGCGAGAAAAACTCGAGGCCTGGATGAACTCACAGGGTGACCAGGGGCAGGCAACAGAACTCGCCGCAGATCAGCGTCAGCGGCGTGGGCGGGCCACTAAGTAGCCCGATGGTGTTGCC
>CALCGM010000507.1 GCA_937900985.1 uncultured Planctomycetaceae bacterium
ATGGCCGAGGTGAGCGTCCGGAGGGGCAGCCCCGGGCTCACCCCGAGCGACCCACCTCCCACCAGTCAACAAGCAGCGCCAGCCGCTTGAGATTCTTCAGCAGATTCTCATACAGGCTCTGGCTCTCAGCCGCCGTCAGTCGAGCGGTGTCGTCGATGCCAAGGGCAGCGAGCTCGCGGGCATAGCGGGCCTTGAGCTGCTGCTGGAAATCGGGGTCGTTGCGATGCTCGATCCTCCATTTGTGGAACTCATAGGATTCGGCACCCGTGAGGTAGTCCCGAACCCGGGCGAGCTCTTCGCGAGGGGTGGCCTCAGGCCTCCCGAAGCCGCCTTCGAGGATCGCCTTTTCGCGTTCGGTGAGCTTCCAGCTGAGCGACACGTCGACCGGGCACTCAAAGACGACGGTACGAAAGAAATCACGGCCACGGAGTTCGTCGAAGAGCAGGTCCTGCAGGTCGACCTGCTCGTCGTTGCGAAAGGCCATCGTCCAGTCACGGGCGTTGGTCACGCCAATCAGCGGGGTGCTGATCGCCTGGAGTCCGGGCCGCAGCACGCGGCTACCGGCATGCCACACGAGCCGGTCGAGCAGCGACTCCTGACCGGTGAGGCGATCGAAGTCGATTTCAGTGCGTGCTCCCTGGCTGACCTGGTCTCGGATCTGCACCACGAGCACCCCCGAGGTGTTTTCCTGCAGCCAGCTGCTCATCTTCGAGAGCCACAGGGCTGAGAGATTGACGCCGTAGTTGTCGTAGTAGCCGGCGTCGACCACGCGGCGGGGCGGAAGCGTGGGCAGATTGACCGCGGGTGAGACCCACGGGAAGGAGGCGCTCATTCGGATGGCCGTGGTCACCCGGAAGTCGTGGGCCCGCGGAAAGAGCCGGTAAAACTCGACGGCTGAGAGCGAGAAGACCTCGTCTTCTTCATGGATGCTCAGGTCGAAGTCGCCCCCTTGGATCGCCGGCCGCTCGATCTTTCGTGAGGAGGGCTCGATCAGCAGGCCACCGACGTTGCGGGTGGCGAAGGCCATGTCGAGGTTGCTGATCAGCAGCCGTCGGCCATCCTCGACCATCATCGGCGTGTAGACCAACGACGGCCGCCAGCCCATCCGTTCGTCGGCGGCAAACGACTCAAGCGATCTGCCCAGCGGGCTTTGCGAGCCGCCGGTCCAGCGGATCCAGGTCTCTTCCAGGGTGCGGCCGCGATCACCTTTTCGCGCAAAGGGGCTGAGCGTGCCTGGCAGATCGGTGAAGAGCATCCGCCCGGCCACGGCGTCGAGCTGATCGAGCGCCATCGCATCCACGAAGGCGTCGAGTGAGGTCCCGTGGAGGGTTTCAAAATCAGCGGTGCCACCGGCGAGCACCTCGCTGGTGGGTGGCATCAGCGAGAGCACATAGTATGACCCGGCCACCATGCCGCCGGAGGCGCCGGTGACGAGGCGAATGTGGTAGGGAAAGTCGGCCCCGAGCGTGGCCTCGAGCTTTCGCAGCACCACTGAGGTCCAGACGCTGGCCCGGATGCCTCCTCCACTGACTGTCACAATCACCAGCTTCGGTTTGCCCTGCTGCCAACGATCCGCCACGAGATTCCGCCACGAGAGCAGCACCTCGGCGTTGTTGAGCAGCCCGACAACCTGCCACTGGCCGACAACAGGCCGCTGCGGATCAAACGCCTCGTCTGCTGCCGCGGGCAGCGGGCCGACCGATCGCAGGCGGGCCTCAACACCGCCTGCCGGCAGCACCAGCGTGGAAGCCGATGGCTCCGCAGAGAAACTCAGTAGTTCAAAGACGGCGCCATGCTCGAGATCGGGTCCGCTCGCCGTCTCGTGACGGCCGTTGAAGGTGAAGGTCAGCTGATCACCGAGCCTCAGCCGGCCGGCGTTGTAGAGCGTGGCGGTGATCTCCCGCTGCTCTCCAGGCGGCTGCTGAGGCCCGCGAAACACGGCCGCAGCCCGGCAGGCAAACAGACCACGGTCGTGGGCGGGCCGCAGGGTGAACTGGTCGAGCAGATGACGTGCGGCGTCTGACGGTACGGCTTCATCCGGCTCTGCCGTGGCAGCAGGTGCTGCGTGAATCGCCCGTGCAACCGAGGTGGTGGTCGTGAGAAAAGGCTCAAACGCGTGCTCAAACGACGGCATGCCATCGCCCGCTGCCTCATCGCTCGCCAGAAACACCCCCACCGGCACAGCGGCATCGGTGCGGGCATCCTCGAGCACGAGGCAGCTGCCGGCCGCCGTGTCCGGCGGCAGAGAAAGCGGTTTTCTCTCGGCCAAGGTCGACGCCCGAATCGCCGGACGGAGGGTGTCGAGGTGACACCGTTCCATCCACGAAGCCATCGTCTGCAGCTGCTCCTCAGCGAGCGGCTCGCTGTTGGGTGGAATCTCAAAGGCGATGGTGTAGCGATCGCCAAAGCCGTTGGGCCCATCCGCCTCTGACGTCTGCCGGGCCGTCACATGGCCCCGCCAGCTCATGGCAATCAGGGCGTACTCAGCTCCAAGTTCTTGATAACGCTCCGCCAGCCCCCCCAGCCGCAGGCCCATCACAGCCGGCTCACCCGAGGCGGCCGGCAGCTCATCCTCGTTCACAAATCGGTACGGCGTGCCGCCAGGCGAGCGACTGCCCAGCGCCGGGGATGCAGGGTTCTCAAAGATGAGCGGAAACACCGAGCCACGGATCACGCCGTGGCGGATCATGTGCAGGCTGTCGTAGCGAAACCAGCGATGGATGCGGCGGTAGAACGGCTCTTCCGCCAGTGCCACCAGGTCGTCGCCATCGAGCCGAATCGTGAACCACTCCTCGGCTGAGAGGCGGATTTCATCACCCGGATCCGCCCGTAGGCGTCGCCGCGGATCCTCCACCTCAAGCACCACCGCCTGGCTGCCGTCGGGCCGCTGCACGAGCGGCTGCATTGTGAAGTAGACCGTGGCCAGACGTTCGCTGCGGCCCTGCTGAGTGAGCCGGTCAAAGTCATCGGTCACCTCGCGGCTTCGCAGGCTTGCCGTCGACGGTGTCGTGTCACGAAAGTAGTCGCGTGAATCGAGCGACACCGGCAGCCGGTAGTAGCCGGCCATGCCTGGGAAGGTGCCTTTAAACTCATTGGGGGCCACAAACAGCGCGGTGCCGTTGATGAGCACCAACACGCCCGCCACTGCCGCGGTCACCAGCACACCACTGCGGGGGCGGGCCACCGCGAGGATCGTATAAGCCGCCGCGATCAAGGCGACGCCACAGGCGATCGATCCGGCGGCAGGCATCGCCGACTTCCAGCGTTCATCGAGCGAGCTGTAGGGAATCGCAAAGGCGAGGTAGCCGAGGATCACCGTCAGTGGATAGAGCAGTGCCGGCTGCTGAGAGGCCACCCGGGCGAGGATCGTCGAGCCCAGGAAGAGGGCAGCCAGGCCCAGCCATCCTGCGGCGACAACGCCTCCCAGCCCAACGCTCCAGGCGGCACCCAGCGACGCCGTTGCCACCAGGGCCAGCCCTGCCGCCGCCACGATCCGCACACCGCCGGCCGGCTGCCGGGGCCAGATTCCAGCCAGTGTGCGGGATCCCGACACCGACACCGCGGCCACAGCCAGCGCCGCAAGGAGCCAGAATGGCGCGGCCACACCGTAGAGAATCGCAAGCCCTGTGAGGGCGATCGCCGCAGCCCGCTGCTCGGTGGGCGTGCGGGCCGTGGCTCCGGCAGCGGCGTGCGTGGCCAGCCAGAAGATGCCGAGCCAGCAGACAAGCATGGCTCCCAGCGACGCGTAGCCACGCAGGCCCGTCCAGGCGGAGCGGGTTGCCTCAGGCGCGAGCAGGAGCGTCACTGCCACCGAGGCAACCGCCAGTGTCGCCGCAGCCAGCCAGGCCGCCCGATGCACCCAGCGTGCCTGCAGGCTCCGCAGCGTGACCTGCAGCAGCGACGCTGCCAGAGACCGCCAGGCCTCGATCTGGCCTGTGAGATGTGCCTGCCCCCGCAGTCCGCGGAAGCTCGCTGTCAGCAGCAGCGCCGCGCCGAGCTCGCCGGTGAGCACCATCGCCGGCAGCCACGGGAAGTTTCCCCACAGCCCCTCCGGGTGCGTCCAGCCTCCGCCTGATGGCTCAACAAGGGTCTCCTCTGGCCACCGAATCCAGCCTGCCGTCACGCCCTCAGGAAGCAGCAGGGTGACTGCCGCATGCACGAGAAAGAACCAGCCGAGCGCCGCGACCCACGCCGGCCGCGGCGAGGTCGCCGGCCGTGCGGCTCCCGAGGTGTGCTGCGACCCTGCGGGCAACCCGCGAATCGCCGAGAGGATTTCCCCCGCGGGCTGCTCCCAGGCAGCGGCGCGGCTCAGCCAGGCTGTCGTCCAGCAGCCGAGAATCACCGCGAGCACGCCGCCACCGCAGGCTCCGACAAGCCACGGCAGCCGGTCGAGCATCACGCCCACGTCTCCGTTCCCGAGCGGCAGCAGCACCGTGGGCACAACCCCCACCAGAAACACCAGCCCGAAGCCCTTCACCAGCACGATCGCTGGTGCGAACAGGAGCCGAAACGGCTGACTGGCCAGCTGCTCGCGAGCCTGCCGCAGTGCTGCCGGTGGCTCGGGGGAGTCGCCGATCGCTTCAGGCTGGGCGGAGGCCCACGTGGCCGCCCGATCGATCGCCTCGATGTCCACCGCGGTCAGCTGTTCGAGAAAGCCGTTGGCCAGGGCCGACTGCAGCGGACGGCCCGGCTCCGCACTCTGGTTGAGCCCTTCAAACACGCCACAAACCTGTCGCACCGCCGTCCACCAGCCCCGTCGCGACGTGCCCAGGGCCACATAGTGCACCGTGATGGCTGCAAACAGCAGCATCACCGTCGCTCCCAGCAGCAGCTGCGTGAGCGGATCCTCGTCGAGGAAGAGCCCCTGCAGGCCAAAGCTGCTGCCGAGCACACCCCAGATCACGAGAATCAACACGGCGGTGAGGCCGAAGTGCACCGGGTAGTCGACACCCCACAGGAAGAAGTCTCGTACCGGCCGCACGCCCCGCAGCTCAAACCTCCAGCAGAGGAC
>CALCGM010000508.1 GCA_937900985.1 uncultured Planctomycetaceae bacterium
CCTCGCCGATCGTGCCGGTGGCCCCCGCCATACTGAGAAACTCGGTCGGCGTGAGCACGACGACCTTCTCGACTGGCTTGGGCGGCTCGGGCGGGGTGATCAGCTGCGGCGGAGGCACCGGCAGCAGCCGCCCCCCTTCATGACTCCCCACGAACAGCAGGGAAGCATCTGGCGAAAACGCCACACACCACACGCTCGCAGCAGCCGCCTCGGGGCCCACCTGCTCAGCGGCAACCGCCACATCCCACAGCTTGACGCTGCCGTCGAGGCAGCCGCTGGCCAGCCGACCACCGTCGGGCGAGAACGCCAGGCTCGTCACCCAGTCTTTGTGGCCCGCGAGCTCGGCCTCCGCCGCCATGTCGGCCACCTTCCAGAGCCGGACCGTGCGATCGGCACCAGCCGAGGCGAGCAGGGCTCCGTCGGGGGAAAACGCGACCGCCCAGATGGCGTCGCCGTGCCCTTCCAGCTTGCCCTTCTCCTCGCCCGTCGCGGCATCCCACAGTTTGACGAGCTTGTCGCCACCACCGGTCGCCAGCAGCGTGCCGTCGGGTGAAAACGCCACGTCGGTGACAGACCCCTCATGGGCCGTGATCGATCGCACCTCACCGCCGTCCGCCGTCGACCAGACGACCACCGTGCCATCCTCCCCGGCGGTGGCCAGCAGCGTGCCGTCCGGAGAAAAATCGAGCGACCGCACCCAGCCGGCATGTTTCTTGAGGTCGGCCTTGCTCGTCTTGGCAGCGAGATCCCAGAGTTTGACAAGGCCGTCGTAGCCGGCGGTGGCGGCATGGCTGCCGTCGGCCGAGATCTTCGCGGCCCAGACGGCGGTCTCGTGGCCGCCAAGGTCGGCCAGTCGGCTGCCGTCGGCCGGGTTCCAGAGCACCACATCGCCCGGACGGTAGAGCAGGCTCTCGCCGCCCGCCGTCAGCAGCGACGCCCCGTCGGGGGCAAAGTCGGCGGCGATCACCCATCGCTTCGACTCGGCCAGGCTGGCCTGCTGCTCCGCCGGCTCTTCACCGCGAGCCACCAGGGCCACCAGCAGCACAAGCAGCGTGTGACACGGAACCTGCCAGCACCGCCGCCAGCTGTGAACATGATGATCGTGAACCATGGCTCTTCTCCTGATCCCCCCGGCATTCCCCCGGCAAACCTCAACCGGCCAGCAGAGTCGTCGGCCGGCCCGCAGAGTATAGTTCGGGGGTTTCGGGGCATTCCAACCACCTGCCACGTCCGTCCTTCCCAACGGAGTTTTTCATGGCCCGCGCTTCCCGTTCCCGCACTGGCTCCAGGCCCTCCTCAGTGGTCACGCTCGTGGCCAGTGGCGACCTTCGCGAAGAGGCCAACCGCGTCTGCTGGCCTGCCCAGCAGCAGCTTGAAGCCGAGCTTGGCCGCGCCATCAAAGACCTCGGCGGGCAGATTGAACGGGCCCATCCCGTCAGCCGCAGTCGCGGCCATGGCTTCATTGGCTCCGCCAAAGAAGGGCTGGAGGTCTTTGCTGGCATCGCCCCCGAGAGCCCGTTGATCGTGGCGGAGGCCGTCTGGCAATACTCAAACCATGTGCTGCCAGGACTCTCGACCCACCGCGGACCGATCCTCACCCTGGCCAACTGGTCGGGGCAGTGGCCGGGCCTGGTCGGCATGCTCAACCTCAACGGCTCGCTGACAAAAGCCGGGGTGCCCTATGCGACACTCTGGGCCGACGACTTCTCCCAGCCCAGCGCCCGGCGGCATCTGGAGGCCTGGCTGAACACCGGCCGGGTCCACCACGACATCAGCCACGTCGTGCCACACGACATGGTGAAAACCCCCGCCAAGCTCACCAAACTGGCCGGTGACATCGCCAACGACCTCCGCCGCCGCAAGGTGCTGATGGGGGTGTTTGACGAGGGCTGCATGGGCATGTTCAACGCGATCATTCCCGATCACCTGCTGCATCCCACCGGAGTGTTTAAGGAGCGACTGAGCCAGTCGGCCCTCTACTACGAAACGACCCAGGTGCCGGAAGCCGAGGCGAAGGAGGTCTTGGCCTGGCTGGAGAAGGCGGGCATGACCTTCCACTTTGGCAAGGACGAGGCCACCTGCCTGACCAGACAGCAGGTGCTCATGCAGTGCCGGATGTACATCGCCACCCTGCGGCTGGCCGACCGCTTCGGCTGCGAGCTTGTGGGCATCCAGTATCAGCAGGGCCTCAAAGACCTGCTGCCGGCGAGCGACTTAGTCGAGGGCATGCTCAACAACACCAAGCGGCCGCCCGTCACCGCCGAAGGCTCACGACGGGTGCTCTTCCGCGGCAAGCCCCTGGTGCACTTCAACGAAGTGGATGAGTGCGCCGGGCTCGACGGCCTGCTCACCTCGCGGGTTCACGAGGCCCTCGGCGAGCCGGTGGAAAACACGCTCCACGACATCCGCTGGGGCGACTGGGACCGCTCAGGCTCGACCGAGGCCTGGGTCTGGGTGTTTGAGATCTCTGGTGCGGCGCCACCGGAGCACTTCGTGGGCGGCTGGAAAGGGGCCCACGGCTATCGCCAGCCACCGATGTATTTCCGGCTGGGCGGCAGCACACTCGCCGGCGTCAGCAAGCCGGGCGAAATCGTCTGGAGCCGGATCTGGGTCGGACCAGACGGGAGCGGCACGTCGCGGCTCCACATGGACATCGGACGCGGCCGGGCGATCGGCCTGCCGGAGGACGAAACCCGCCGCCGGCTCGACGCAACCACACCGCAGTGGCCGATTATGCACGCGGTCACCTACGGCGTGTCACGCGATCAGATGATGGCTCGCCACAAGGCCAATCACATCCAGGTGGCCTACGCCCGTGATGCCGCAGCCGCCGACCGATGTGCCTTGGCCAAGGCAGCCCTGGCCAAGGAACTGGGCATCGAGGTGGCCTTCTGCGGCGACCGCACCGACACCTCGACAGCGTCCGCCCGGTGGCCGCACTGAGGGAGCCGCGGCGACCGGTCTGCAGTGGATCAGCTCGCTCGTGCAGCGACAGGCTGCTCGACCGATCGGGTGGGGCTGCTGGCCAGTAGCCCACGGCGGTCGATCCGTGGTGCCTGTGTCCGCTGGATGGTCGCCGGGGTGGCCGTGCGAGCCACGAGGCGGCCGCGGCCGATTCCCGAAGCGGTCAACGACTGACCACTGATCATCGTGGCATAGAGGTTCTCGGTGACCCGGGCCGTCTCTTCCCAGGAATAGGAGTCGATGTAGCGACCGGCGGCCGCCACCAGGTCGGCGGAATGCGTGGGATCGTTGGCCAGCTTTTCGGCCGCCCAGACGATCTCGTCTTCCATCTTCGGCGTGGTGAGGAGCATGCAGGGCTGCTCACGGCAGATGTTTTGGAAGGCGGGCACCTTGCTGCCGATGGTGGGCTTGCCGGAAGCCAGGGCCCAGGTGATCGCCCCGGAGGCCGAGAGGTTGGGATCGACGTAGGGCGCGAGGCAGATGTCGGTGGCGGCGTAGTAGACGTCGGCGGCATCGACGGAGAGCCAGCCGGTGATGGTCACGCGATCCTCGATGCCGAGGTGCCGCACCAGTTTGAGCAGCTTATCGAGGAAGTCGTCATCCGCTTCGGGATGGGCTCCGCCGCAGATCGCCAGATGGAATCGCTCCGGCAGCTTGGCCAGCGCCCGCACGGCCACGTCGTGCCCCTTGTAGCGGCCGATAAAGCCAAACATCGTCAGCAGCACCGCATCCACCGGCAGGCCAAGCTGCTCCTTGGCGGCAGCCGGATTCTGCCAGGCCTGCCGCTGGGGGAGGCAGCCGTGCTCGACGACGTGCACCGCTCCGGCGGGCATCCCCTGCTTAATCAGGGCTCGCCTGGTGGTGGGTGTGTGCACAATCGCCTTGGCGTCGAGCGGCCCGACACCAAAGCAGCCGCTGACATGGTGCTTCCAGGCCAGCCGCCGGTTGACGTTCCGCAGGAGCTTCTGCGGCGAGAGCGTTCGCCGCTCGCCCACTCCCAGCGGCTCAGTGTGGAAGGTCGTCACCACGGGGGTGCCAGCCGCGCGAAGCTGCCGAAGCAGCGAGCCGTAGTTGCGGGCTGCGGCCTTGTAGCTCACCGCATGACCGAAGAAGCCGTGCTCGTGCTGGATGTGGACAACGTCATACCGCCGCGACTGCTCGGCGATATCGCCCTGAAGCTCCGCGATGTCGGCCGCCGTGAAGGTCCGCCAGAGGTGCGGCTCAAGCGGGTAGACATCGTTGCGAATCCCGACACCGTCGAGAGACCGCACGAGGTTGCCGCAGTAGGTGGCAATCCCGCAGGGACGATTCCAGGTCGAGAGGTGCAATACGCGCATCACGTGAGTTCCCTTCGATGTCCGCCAATGACGCTCTCGCGGCCGGCCGCAGCTTCACAGCCAGCCACGCGGGGGGGACTGTAGAAAGCCGCTGCATCCGCCACAACCTCAAAAGGTGTGCTCGCGATCCGCAGTCAGCGTGGCGATCGCCCGGCGGCCGGCGGCGGTTTGGCCTAGGCCGACCGGCCGCAAAGAGGAGAATGTGTCTGGTCAGGACTGGCGGCTGCACCGAAGCCGCTCACGCAGCGGGTCGCCCACACGATCGCGGAGTTTCCCATGACCACCCCCACCTCCGGCAGCCGGCCAACGCTGATCCTCTCCGGCTTCTTCGGCCGCGGAAACTGCGGTGATGAGGCGCTCCTGCAGGTGCAGTTCGAGCAGTTTTCCCCGGACTACGACATCGTGGTCAGCGTCGACGAGCGGGGAGCCTACGACGGGTTTTGGAACTGGTATCCCTACGACCGCTGCCGGATTGTGCATCAGGGCAACCTGGGGGTGGTCACCGAAGCGTCGGTCGTTGGCCTGCATGTGGGGGGAGGCGGCCTGCCCCACGGCTTCAACGCAGCCCAGGTCGTGAGGGCACGCAGCTACGACAAACCAGTGTTTCTCACCGGCGTGGATGTCGCGGCCCCGGTGTCTTCCCAGGCTGCGTCCGCAGTCGCCTGCTACTACCAGCTGTTCGACTTTGTGTCGGTGCGTTCGGCTGGCTCGTGGGAGACGATGCGGCCGCTCAAGGAAAACTGTCACCAGGGGGCTGACTGGGCCCTCGCTCTTCAAACCGACGGCCCGCAGCCTGTGCCTCGATCCGGCAGCGTGGTGCTCGTCATCCGTGAGTTTCCACCAGAGCTCCTCTCACCCGCCTACATCGCGTCGCTGCAGCGGATGATTGCCGTCCTGAGCGATCGCTTTGCGAGGGTCGTTCTGCTGCCTTTTTGCCCAGAAGACGAGCGGTTTCTCGACCTCCTGCCCCCAGCGGAGCCGCTCCCTCGAGAAATCCACTGGTGGAATCCACGCCGCATGCAGAAGGAGATTGCCGCGGCCGAGCTGGTTGTCAGCCTCGGGAGGCTGCATCCCCTGATTTTTGCCGCGAATGTGGCGACACCCGCGGTTTTTGCCGAACCGCTGGCAGGTGATCCTCGCTGGCCGGTCTGCCTCAAGGCCCGTCAACTCTGCCAGGAGCATGGTCTGCCCTATTTCGCCGACGCAGACAGCCTCACCACAGCCCTTGCCGAGGGCCTTCGGCCGCAGGCTGCCCGGTTTGCCGCCGGCAGCCAGGATCGCTGGCAGGAGCAGG
>CALCGM010000509.1 GCA_937900985.1 uncultured Planctomycetaceae bacterium
CATCGGCCTGCGGGAGCGGCCGGCGGCCGTGATCGGGCTGCTGGAGTCTGCCTCGCTGCCACCCGAAGAAACGATCGCTTCGCTGGCCGAAGCGGCAGGGGTGCCGCCGCAGCAGATGACCCTGCTCGTGGCCCCCACGGCGTCGCCCGCCGGCACACTGCAGGTGGTGGCCCGTTCGTTGGAAACCGCGTTGCACAAGCTGGAAACCCTCGGCTTCGACCTCTCGCTCGTGCGTGCCGGCCAGGGCCGGGCTCCGCTCCCGCCGGTGCCCGAAGACGACCTGACCGCCATCGGCCGCACCAACGACGCCGTGCTCTATGGCAGCCATGTGGTGCTGGAAGTGGATGCCGACGAAGCACTGCTCGATGCCGTGGGCGCTGCGATGACAAGCTCAGCCTCTGTCGACCACGGCAAGACGTTTGCCAGCTTGTTTGAGGCCGCCGGAGGTGATTTCTACTCGATCGACCCGGCCATCTTTGCTCCGGCAGTTGTCGATCTCTTCAATCCGCAGACCGGCGACTGCCTGCGGTTTGGCCAGCTCGAGGTCGGCCTGGTCCGCAAGTCGTTTGGGCTCGAGCCGAGCGAGACCTGAGCCGATGGCCAGGCCTGCCCTGCAGCTCGGGCTGATCGGCGACCCGCAAGGCTGGCACCTCTCCGACCTGGCAAGGGCCGGCGAAGCCCGTGGCCACGCCGTGACTGCTGTCCCGTGGACGTCGCTGGCGTCGCAGATCACCGACCACAACGAAAGGCTTTCGCCAGCGGTGACCACGGCCCCCACCGCCTTCGTTATCCGTGGCATGCCCCGGGGCGGTTTGGAAGAGGTGGTCTTTCGCATGAACGCCGTCGCGCGGCTGGAGGCCGCGGGCCACCTCGTGGTCAATCCGGCCCGCAGCCTTGAGATCGCGATCGATAAGTACCTGACCACAGCCCGGCTGGCTGACCACGGCCTTCCAGTGCCCAAGACGGTGGTCGCCCAGGAGGCTGCAGCGATTCGCAACGGCTGGGAGTGGCTTGGCGGCGATGTGGTGGCCAAGCCGCTGTTTGGTTCGGGGGGGCGAGGGCTTGAGCGGATCCGCTCGCGAACCGACCTGGAGTCGTTTCTCGCGAGGCAGCCCGCAGAGCGGCCGGCCTACCTCCAGGAGTTTGTCCCCCATCCTGATGGCGATCTCCGCATTCTCGTGGTGGGCGACCGGGCGTTTGCCATCCGCCGCCGCAGCGATGACTGGCGGACGAATGTTTCCCTGGGTGGCTCGGCAGAGCTGCTGGAGCCGAGCCCGGAGATGCGCGACCTCGCCACTCGAGCCGCCGCCGCCACCGGCACGGTCGTTGCCGGCATCGACCTGCTCCCCACCGCAGAAGGACGGCTGCTGGTCCTTGAGGTCAACGCAGTCCCCGGCTGGCGGGCCCTGTCTGCCACGTGCGGCGTCGACATTGCCGCCGAGGTGATTGCCCTGCTGGAACGGCAGATGCCGCCGCCTGGCGAGCGGCCCTCCGGCAACGAAGCCACGGGCGGGGCCAGACAGACACCTGGGAAACGCGACTCCGGCGAGCTGCCTCCTTTTTAGGCACACCCCCTGCCGCCCACCGCCGAGGCAGGCCTGCCTGAAAACAAGGCAACCCTCGCTGCCGCACTGCAAGTCGTGTGTTTGCAAGCACTTACGTGCATGCACTTGCCTGCTAGCAAAAGATGACAGTGAGCTTGGCAACGACTGGGGCCGAGCGGACCGTGAGCCTGGGAGCCCTCCTCCATGAAGACAACGACCGCCCACCGCCCTTCGCCTGTCCGGAGCACCCAGGCCGCCAACGCCGTGCTTCGGGTTGCCGAACGGCTCCACGCCATGGAGCCGGATTGGGTGGTGTTTTTCAGCGAAATGCTCGGGGTCGATGGCCATGTGCAGAAGATGTTTCCGCGGAAAGCCGCGCTGCATGCTTTCGAATGCACTCCGCAGTATGCCCGGATTCGCGAACTCCTCGACGACCTGCGTTCGCGGCAGGCCGAAGCCCCCAAGCGGCAGTCCCGCCGGGTGGTCACGGTTCGCATGCCCCGCTCGCTGCACGAAACCCTCAAGGGAGAGGCGAGGCGGCTCGGCGTGAGCATCAACCAGCTCTGCGTCACCAAGCTGATCCGCATCCTTGATGAGCACGACCTCGAGACCTTCGGCCTCGAGGCCGGCGAGCCCGAAGAAAGCGACGACGAGCGTGGCGGAGCGGACCTATAAGCCGGGTTCTGTCGCCTCTGCCTGCCAAGGCAGGCAGAGGCGGGCGACCATTTCTCTCCGGCGACGGTTACCCGCCACCTCAAGCAGCCGACCCGGGAGTGGGACCTGGACGGGCAGCCCAGGGCTGGCCTTGCGGCCAGACTCCTCCCTGCTTGGCCTTGCTCCCGATGGGGTTTACCAAGCCAGACCGGTCACCCGGCCTGCTGGTGAGCTCTTACCTCACCGTTTCACCCTTACCGACGGGTTTCCCCGGCGGCGGTTTGCTTTCTGTTGCACTTTCCCTGACCTCACGGCCGGTGGGCGTTACCCACCATCGTGCCCGGAGGAGCCCGGACTTTCCTCCGCCAGCCGAGCTCCTGATTCCCCAAAGGGAACTCGCAGCCCCTGGCGGCGGCCGCCCGGTCCGCTCCGCCTCGCTCGTCGTCATTCCAATCTTACCGATCGTAGGGCATGGCAGGGGCCGGCAAACTGCGGAAACGCGGCCGATTCCTGGAAGGCCTGCCGAAGGGGTGATAAGGTTTTCAGTCGGCAAGGCACCCCCATCTTCATGAACACCGCGAGAGGGCACTCGGCGGCACGAGATGCTGCACGCCTCCGCCTTTTCGCACCATGATGGACATCACGATGAGTACGGAGACCATGATGCTCGGTGAGTTGCTGCCTGTCGGAGGTGGAGACCCGATTCCTCTTCTCAAGGCCCAGCTGGTGGTCGGCCGCCGGGAAAGCTGCGACATCGTGCTGCGTTTTCCCAACGTGTCCGGCTCCCATTGTGAGCTGTTGATCGACGGTGGCTACTGGACCGTTCGGGACCTCGGCAGCAGCAACGGCACGAAGGTCAACGGCACCCGTGTCAGCGAGCAGCGGCTGGAGCCCGGCGACGTGCTCACCGTGGCCAAGCACCAGTTTGAGATCGCCTACGAGCCCTCGTCGCTGGGAGCGAAGGCGCTGCCTGAGAGCGTTGAGGCCATCAACGACCTCTTCAGCCGCCCCTTGCTTGAGTCGGCGGGCCTCGTCTCTCGCCGCGGCGGGGAAGCACCGACACGCCGGAGCCGACCTCGCTAGGGCGGCGGACGCCTGTGGGCAAGCCTCGAAAGCTTCGCGTTGAGTTTCGAAAGAACCGCTCCGGACGGCAGCGGAAGCGAGATTTCACGGATCTTGTCACGCCCGAAGGCGAGCATCCCGACGAACTGACAGCCGGCGAACGGCTCTCCGGCAAAGGAGCCCTCACCCGCCACCGCACGGTGATGGCAGACGACCTTTCGTCTGACACAACCGACGGTCTGACGGTGCGTCCCACGCTCGAGGCCGCCTGGCGAGGCCGGGTGCTCGAGGTCCACGGGCTGTCGAGCTTTGTGCAGGCGGCCGATGGCCGCGTTGCCCGCTGTGTCACACGGCGGCTCCTCAAAACTCTCGCCACCGACCAGCGGCACGTGGTCGCCGCTGGCGACTGGGTGCGGGTCAGTGGCGACGGCGATGAGGGCGTGATCCTCGATGTCGAGCCGAGAACGAGCTCGCTCTCCCGCACGAGTCGCGGCAAGCGGCATGTGCTCGTGGCCAACGTCGACCAGGTGGTGATCGTGGCGACGGCTGCCGAGCCCCGCATCAAGCCGGCCCTCATCGATCGCTTTCTGGTGGCTGCCGAGGCCAACGGCATCACCCCCATCATCTGCATCAACAAAGCCGACCTGGTTGACCCGGCATCCCTCGTGCCGATCGCCGGCGTCTACGCCCGCATGGGGTATGCCGTGATCCTCTGCTCCACCGTCACCGGCATGGGCCTGCCGCGACTGATCGCCGAGCTCCATGGCCGCGTGACCGCCGTGGTTGGCCAGAGCGGTGTCGGCAAGTCCTCCCTGCTCAACTGCATCGATCCTCAGCTCAAGCTCCGCACCGCCAGCGTCAGCAGTGAAAACCAGAAGGGCAAACACACCACCACCACCGCGCGGCTGATCGCCCTGGGCGACGACGCCACCGCCGGCTACGTCGTCGACACACCAGGGATCCGGCAGTTTCAGCTCTGGGAGTTTGTGCCCGCGGAAGTGGCGGCTGCCTATCGCGACCTGCGGCCCTTTGCCAACCACTGCCGCTATCCCGACTGCACCCACACCCACGAAGACGACTGCGGCGTCAAGCATGCCGTGGCTGACGGTCTCCTCGACACCCGCCGCTGGGAAAGCTGCACGGCACTGGCTGCGGGCTCAGGTGAAACAGCCTTCGGCGAGTAGCAACGCTGTTTCCCTGAGGTGGGTATAATCCGCTGCCTGGGTCGATGGGCTCTGCTGAAGGGCTCCGCCGGATGGATTGCACGAGAGGGAACGTGAAGGATCGCACACGCACCAACAGCGTTGAGAGTGAGCGGGCCGTGCTTGCCGGCCTGCTCGATCGCGACGCTGCGGAACTGGAAAACCCGCTGGATGAGCTGGCGGGCTTGGCGGAAACCGCGGGCGCT
>CALCGM010000510.1 GCA_937900985.1 uncultured Planctomycetaceae bacterium
CGCCGATGCCAGCCTCGACATCGGCTTGATTGAGCCGTCGGAGACGCACGACTATCAGCCGCTCTGGACGCTCGTTGGCGCCGGCGTGTTTTCACGCGACGCGGCCCGCCGGCGTGAAGCCGATTTCGTGCCGAAGAACGTCAGCTGGATCCGCGAACGGGTGGCGACGATCGACGCTCCGGCGAAGGTGGTGACCACCGACGCCGGCCAGCGGATCAGCTACGACTACCTCGTCGTCGCCCTCGGCATTCAGATCAACTGGAATGCCGTTCCCGGCCTGGCGGAGGGCATCGGTTCGGGCGGCATCTGCAGCAACTACTCCTACGACTACGCGACCTACACCTGGGAGTGCATCCGCTCCTTCCGCGGCGGAACGGCGCTATTCACGATGCCCGCCACGGCCGTGAAGTGCGGCGGCGCCCCGCAGAAGATCATGTATCTGGCTGACGACCACTTCCGCAAAGCAGGTGTGCGCGACGCGTCGAAGGTGATCTTTGCCACGCCACAGAAGGCGATCTTCTCCGTCGACAAATACCGCCGCACGCTCGAGAAGGTGGTCGCCCGCAAGGGCATCGAGCCGATGTTTCGGCACAACCTCGTCGAGCTGCGGCCGGGAGCGAAGGAGGCGATTCTTGAGAACGTCGACACCCACGAGCATGTGACGGTGCCCTACGACATGGTGCATGTCACGCCGCCGATGGGGCCGCCGCAGGTTGTCCGCGAGAGTGCCTTGGCCGATCAGGCGGGCTGGGTGGCGGTCGACAAGCATTCCCTGCAGAGCGGCACGTTTCCCGAGGTGTTTGCGATCGGCGACTGTGCCGGCCTGCCAACCTCAAAGACCGGGGCCGCGATCCGCAAGCAGGCTCCGGTGCTCGTCGATCATCTCCTGGCCACGATGCGGGGCGGCTCGTCGACGGCCTCCTACAACGGCTACTCGTCGTGCCCGGTCGTCACCGGCTACGGCAAGATGATGCTGGCCGAGTTTGACTACGACCACAATCCCGCCGAGTCGTTTCCCTTCGACCAGTCGAAGGAGCGCTACAGCATGTGGCTGCTCAAGACCCAGGTGCTGCCCCGCCTCTACTGGCATGGCATGCTCCGCGGCCGGCTGTGATCAGCCGCCTCCGCGCAGAGCCTCGGCGATGGCGCGGGCTTCGGCTTCGGCGCTGAAGCGGGGGTTGGGCGTGGTGGGCACGGGGGCGCTGAGGTTGGCTCGCCAGGCTTTGAGACGAGTGTGGAGTTCGGCGGTTTTCTCGGGGTGGGTTTGGGCGAGGTTGGCTGATTCGCCGATGTCGGCCTCCAGGTCGTAGAGCTCAAGGCCGCCGTCTTCAAAATACTCATGCAGCTTCCAGCGGCCCTGGCGAATGATCGAGCAGGGCCGGGAGCGGAAGAGGGGATCCCGCTGCTCACGGTTGTTGCCCCCGCTATAGCTCTGCAGGTAGGCCGGGAAGTGCCAGTAGAGTGGTCGGTCGGCAAGCTGCTGGTGTGCCGTGGCATCGCCCGTCAGCAGCGGAACGAGGCTCACCCCGTCAAGCGGCTGGTCGGGCAGGCGTGCTCCAGCGATCTCGCAGAACGTGGGAAACAGGTCGACCCCGATCACGGGCACTGAGCAGCGACTGCCTGGCGCTACAATGCCTGGCCAGACCACACACAGCGGCTCACGGATGCCACCCTCGTAGTAGGTGCCCTTGGAGCCCTTGAGCGGTGCCATGTCGGTCGCGGGCCCATAGCCGCCATTGTCAGAAAAGAACACGATCACGGTGTTGTCTCGTTGGCCGCTGGCATCGAGGGCCGCGACGATCTCGCCCACGCCGTCGTCGACAGCCTGAATCATCGTCGCCATGGCGACATGGTTGTGGAGCTGGCCTGGCTGCTTGGCCTCGTATTTGGCAACGAATTCTTTCTTGGGCTGCAGCGGTGTGTGGACGGCGAAGTGCGTCAGGTAGAGAGCCCAGGGACGGTCGCGGTTTTCTGAAACAAATGCTGCCGCCCGTCGGCTCAAGGTGTCGGTGATGTATTCATCGTGAGGCACGTTCGACAGCCCGGGCACGTCGCCGTGGGGCGGGTAGTAGCCCTTGGGTGGGCCGCCTGAGTGTGTGCCACCGATATTGAGATCAAAGCCGTAGGGCAGGGGATCGTCGCTGAGGTGCCACTTGCCCATCGTGGCGGTGCGATAGCCGGCATCCTGCAGGCAGGCCGCCCAGGTGACAATGTCGGGCCGCAGGGTGTCGGTGCCGGGAATGTGCTCAAGCCGTCGGTGGGCAGCCTTGCCGCGGGGGCCCGTGCCCACGTTGTAGATCTCGTGCCGCGGCGTGTATTGACCGGAGAGCAGCGACGCGCGGGCCGGAGCGCAGTTGGCCGCGCAGGAGTAGGCGTCGGTGAAGATCATGCCCTGCGAGGCGAGGGCATCGAGGTGTGGCGTCTCGTAGAAATCGGAGCCCATAAAGCCGGCGTCTCGCCAGCCAAAGTCGTCGAGGAAGACAAACAGCAGGTTTGGGCGATCCGGCTCGGCGGCAGCAGCCAGCGGGGCGGCCACCAGGGCACAGACAACAAGCAGCACGCGTTTCATGGCAGGCATCCCCGGTGTCAGGACGCGAGCCCACCGCCCACGCAGCCGAGCCCCGCCCCCCAGCGGCACCCTACCAGCCGGCCACCGTCTTGAGAATCACGAAGGCGGCGACGCAGACGATGGTCATCGAGAAGATCCGCGCGACGAGGGGGCCGGGCATCCGTCGGCCGACGAAGGAGCCGGCAAAGAGCCCGGGAATGCTGCCGGTGAGAAAGCCCACGGTGACGTCGAGCGGAATCTCCCGGCCACTGATCAGCTCACTCGCCACGCCGCTGCCACCAACCAGCGTGATCACCAGCAGCGACGTGCCCACCGCGACCGACAGGTCCATCATCGCGAAGGTGACCAGCGACGGCACAATCAAGAAGCCGCCGCCCACGCCAAACAGCCCCGAGAGCAGGCCGACGACCAGGCCCACGACGGCCAGCACCCGTGCGCAGCGGCTGGTGAGCCGCAGCTTGCCTTCAGGGTCGCGGCGACAGGCGGGCCCGCGGCCCTCGTCGCAGCCGGGCAGCGTGTCGCTGGGGACCTGTCGCACCGCTGGCACGCCCGCCTTGTGCCACATCAGGTGGGCGATCCCGAGCATCAGCACCGCGAAGGAGACCAGCAGCACCGGCCCCGGAATCATCGCCCCCAGCCAGGTGCCGACGGGAGCGGTGAGCATGCCAGCCACCGCCAGGAGGAGCCCGGTGCGGATCTCGACATGCCCGTGCCGCAGCCGTTCCACCACGCCAACGATGGCCGTGATCGCCACCGTCAGCAGCGACACCCCAACCGCCGCCCGCGGGCTTACGCCGATCCAGTAGACGAGCATCGGCACGGCGAAGATGGCCCCGCCGCCGCCGGTGAGGCCCATGGAGAGGCCCACCAGCACGCCGGCAGCCACGCTTTCCCAGGCAAACAACGAAGCCACTCCCGCCGCATCGATCCATCCAAGCATCGTGGTTTCCTGTTGTGTGCGGGGGCGGACTGAGGATCAGGGATCAGGCGGGGCTCGCCGTCTGCTGCTCCACGGGGAGCTTCGAGGCGGCCCAGGCTTTGAAGCCGCCCACCATGTCCATCACGCCGTTCTTGCCCGCCCGGGAGAGC
This sequence comes from uncultured Planctomycetaceae bacterium, assembly GCA_937900985.1. Classification (GTDB taxonomy): domain Bacteria; phylum Planctomycetota; class Planctomycetia; order Pirellulales; family UBA1268; genus M30B53. Next base: position 3,659 of record CALCGM010000510.1, read on the forward strand.
ACGCTCGCGGCAATCGCCGAACGATAGCCACCCTCGCAGTGCACCACCAACGGCCCCTCAGGCAGTTCGCCCATCCGCTCCTCGAGGTGCGGCAGGGGGATGTTGAGGCTGCCCGCGATGTGGCCGCCGGCATGCTCGGCCTCACTGCGGATGTCGACCACCGTCGGCACCGGCTCGCCCGGTCGCTTGCCGTCGAGCAGCTCCGCGAGCGCCGCCGCAGTGACCCGCTCGGTCGACCGCAGCAGGTCTTCATGGTGGGCCACGGCGTTCATGCCATCGGCAAGATAGCCAGCCACGTTGTCGAAGCCGATCCGGCCCAGCCGCATCACAGCCTCTTCTTCAGCTGCCGCGTCTTCAGCGATCACGATCATCGGTCGATCATGGGAGAGCATCGTGCCGACCCAGGTGGCGTATTTGCCGGTGAGGGCAATGTTGATCGTTCCCTTGAGGTGGCCGCCCTCATAGTCGATCGCATCACGCACATCGAGCAACTGCACGCCTTCCTGAGCCAGCTCAAGCACCCGCTCCAGCGGCAGGGCTACGAGCGACTTCTTCATCGACTCCTCAAGCGATGCCCGCTCCTTGCGGTTGAGAATCGCGTCGTGAACAAAGTAGTCCGGGGCTTCGGGCTGCTCGGCGGTGACAATCTTTTTGAACTCCTCCCGGCTCATCGGCTGCAGTGCGTAGTTGAACTTCTTCTGCTCGCCGATGGTGGAGACCGTCTCGTTGGAGAGGGCCTTGCCGCAGAGGCTGCCAGCACCGTGGGCCGGGTAGACGAGCGTGGCGTCGGGCAGCTTCACGAGCTTCTCGGTGATGCTCTCGTAGAGCATGTCAGCGAGCTCGTCCGCCGTGACCCCGATGCTCGCGAGCAGGTCGGGCCGGCCCACATCGCCGATGAAGAGCGTGTCGCCGGTGAGCACCGCCTCGGGGGCCGAGTCGCTCTTGGCCAGGTCATACACCAGGATTGAAATGCCTTCGGGGGTGTGGCCTGGGGTTTCCATCACGGTCAGCCG
>CALCGM010000511.1 GCA_937900985.1 uncultured Planctomycetaceae bacterium
AGTGGATGCTGGAGCGATGCGTCGACAGCGACGGGCTCGGGGCGATCTTTCCGCCCATGGTGTGGAGCATCATCGCCCTGAAGTGCCTCGGCTACGCCGACGACGCTCCTGAGGTGATGCGAGCCTGGGAGCAGCTGCAGCGGCTCGTGGAGCATGAGCCGGATGGCAGCACCCGTCTGGAGCCCTGCCACTCACCGGTGTGGGATACCGCGATCACGCTGAGGTCGCTGTGCCAGGCCACGCGGCTGCCCGGAGCCGTGCCTCATGCGTCGCTCGCTGCGGCCGTGGAGTGGCTGCTCGATCGCGAGATCCGCACGCCTGGCGACTGGAGCGAGCAGGTGGCCGCGGAGCCTGCGGCCTGGTGCTTCGAGTATGCCAACCGGTTCTATCCTGATGTCGATGACACGGCGATGGTGCTGCTCGCGCTGACCGCCTACCGCGATGCCTGTCGCAGGCTTGGCACGGAGCATGAGCCGGCCACCGCGGATCGTCTTCACCGCATCAAGGGCTGTCTGCCGCGGGCCATCGCCTGGCTGCAGGCGATGCAAAACTCAGACGGTGGCTGGGGAGCCTTCGACCGCGACAACACGATGGAGCTGCTGTGTAAGGTTCCCTTCGCCGACCACAACGCGATGATCGATCCGAGTTCCCCCGACCTCGCTGGCCGGGTGCTGGAGGCTCTCGGCCACGCTGGGCTGAGAGAAGGCACGCCGGTGGTTGACCGGGCCGTGGCCTACCTGCGGCGGTGTCAGGAGGCCAACGGCAGCTGGTTTGGACGCTGGGGCGTGAACTACCTCTACGGCACCTGGCAGGCGATCGAAGGCCTGCGGTCGATTGGCATGTCGGCGGAGGAGCCGATCCTGCAGCAGGCGGCCGCCTGGATTGAATCGTGTCAGCAGGCCGATGGCGGCTGGGGAGAGTCGCCCCGCAGCTACGAGGATCCGTGCTGGGCCGGCCGTGGCGATGTGACGGCATCCCAAACTGCCTGGGCTGTGGCGGGCCTGACCGCCTGCGGCCGCTCAAACGCGACGGCCTGTCGCCGGGGCATCAGCTGGCTGATGCGGGAGCAGCAGCCGGAAGGCCACTGGCAGGAAACGGCCTTCACGGGAACCGGCTTCCCGAAGGTCTTCTACCTCCGCTACCACTACTATCCGATCTACTTCCCGCTGCAGGCGCTGGCCCGCAACCTGGTGGACGATCTCGCTGGGCCCGGCCAGTCGGCTCCCCGCGACCGTGGTGCCGGGCGAGCCGGTGCGACCGGGATCGATGCTCCTCGCACGGATGCGGGGATTGGTGGAACGCGTGGGGTGTCCCCACAGGAGGTGGTGTGATGGGAGTGCCGTTCGGGCAGATGACAGCCGTTCTCAAGCATGTGGCGGCCAACCGGCTTGCCGGGCGGAAGCGGTATCCGCTGGTCTTGATGCTGGAGCCTCTCTTCCGCTGCAACCTCGCCTGCGCCGGCTGCGGCAAGATTCAGCATCCCTCCGACATCCTCCGCCAGCATCTCTCGGTCGAGAAGTGTCTCGGTGCGGTCGATGAGTGCGGCGCGCCGGTCGTTTCGATTCCGGGGGGTGAGCCGCTGCTGCACCCTCAGATTGTGGAGATTGTGGAGGGCATCGTCGCCCGCAAGCGGTATCTCTACCTCTGCACCAACGCCCTCAAGCTGGAGGAGATGCTGCCCCGGTTTCGGCCATCGAAGTATCTGGCCTTTTCGGTGCATCTCGATGGGCCGAGCGAGATTCACGACGCTGCGGTCTGCCGCGAGGGCGTCTATGAGATGGCCGTCTCTGCGATTCGTGCCGCTCGTCAGGCCGGTTTTCGAGTGACCACCAACTCCACGCTCTTCGCCGATGCGGCACCGGAGAAGTATCACGCCTTCTTTGACGAGGTGATGGCCCTCGGCGTCGAAGGGATGATGGTCTCGCCCGGCTACTCCTACGCCAAGGCCCCCGACCAGGAGCACTTCCTCGCCAGGCATGATGCCGAGGGGCTCTTCCGTCGCATCCTGGGCCGGGCCAAGCGGAGCTGGAAGTTCAATCAGTCGCCCGTGTTTCTTGAGTTTCTCAAAGGGGCCTGGGATCTCGAGTGCCTCCCCTGGGGCACTCCGACCTACAACCTCTTCGGCTGGCAGAAGCCCTGCTACCTGCTCGACGAGGGCTATGTCTCCTCGTTTCGCGAACTGATGGAGGAGACCGATTGGGATGCCTACGGCCGGGCCAGCGGCAACCCGAAGTGTGCCGACTGCATGGTGCACTGCGGCTACGAGCCGGCGGCCGTTGAGGCCTCCCTCGGCTCTCTGCGGGGCATGCTCGCCACGGCATGGCTGATGGCGTTTGGCTCGCGAGCCGTCGAGGCTCCAGCAGCACCGCCGCCACGCCCTGAGCCCGTCGCCAAGCCGCTGCTGCCCATCCTTGAATAGACCTCGAGCGTTCGCCGACCCCCCTCGCCTCCCCGTTTGCAGTGGTCCGGCTCGGCGGGCGGCAAAAGTCTCGTCGCAGGCCAGGATAGGCCTTTACGCTCCTCGAGCGTTCGCCGACCCCCCTCGCCTCCCCGTTTGCAGTGGTCCGGCTCGGCGGGCGGCAAAAGTCTCGTCGCAGGCCAGGATAGGCCTTTACGCTCCTC
>CALCGM010000512.1 GCA_937900985.1 uncultured Planctomycetaceae bacterium
CGGATTCCCTCGCAGGCCGGCCTTGGCGGTGGCTCAAGCGATGCCGCGGCCGTGCTGATCGCTGCCTGCCAGGTGTGGGGGCTTGAGGTCAGCCTTGCCGAGCTCGTCGAGATCGCTGCCACTCTCGGCAGCGACATCCCCTGGTTTCTCACCGGGGGCGGCGGGATCGCCACCGGTCGCGGCGAGCAGATTCAGCCGCTGGCGGGCCTGCCGGCCTGGCCGGTGGTGATCGCGGTGCCTGCTGAGGGGCTCTCCACGGCGGCGGTGTATGGGGGCTGCACGCCGGAGCCAGAGCAGGCGGGCCGCTCGCGGCAGCTGGCCGACGTGATGCTCGCCGGCGACTGGCCCCACGCGGTCGCCCTGCTGCACAACACGCTGCAGGCGGCTGCGGAGGCGGCATCGCCAGCGGTGAAAAGCCTGCTGGCCGCGATGCGACGGGCCGGGGCCACCAGGCCGCTGGTCACGGGCAGCGGCAGCGGCTGCTTTGCGTTGGCCCGCACGCCTGCGGAGGCCGCATCGATCGCCGCCCGGCTTTCTGCCGAGGGCTGGCCGGGGGTTTTTCGCAGCCAGATCGCCCCCCAGGGCAGCGACTGGTCGGCCGGATCTTTCCGCCGCGGTTGAAACTCGCGGCCACACGGCGATACTGGTGGCCTGGGAACTGGGGGAAGGCCGTGGGGACGGCTGCGCAGCGACACGCGTACGGGCTCGCTGTGGGGATGCTCCATGGCTGCTGCATCCCGCGGGGAACTGCCATGAAGATCACCGAAGTACGGATCAAACTGATTGAAGACGCGGCCGAGCGGCTGCTGGCCTTCTGTTCGATCACGCTCGACAGCGCGTTTGTCGTGCGGGACATGAAGATCATTGTCGGCCCCAACGGGCCGTTTGTGGCGATGCCCAGCCGCAAGCTCACCAGCCACTGCCAGGGCTGCGGCTGCAAGAATCCGATCCGGGCCAACTTCTGCAATCAGTGCGGGGGCAAACTCGTCGATGGCCACAGGCCGCGAGATGACGATGGCCGCCTGCGGCTCTACGCCGACATCGCCCACCCAATCAATGCCCGCTGCCGCGAAATGATCCAGCAGCGGATCGTGGAGGAGTATGAGGCGGAGATCGTCCGTTCAAAAGAGCCGGGCTACGTCTCTCGCTACGACGATCCCGATGAGGAGCACCGCGGCAACGGCAGTCGGCACGACGGCGGGCCGCATGAAAACCACGATGACCACAACGACAGGAGTGGCCGTTGTGGGGAGCAAGACCCGGCCCAGGCGGCTCCCTCCAAGCCCGACGACGACTTTGGCGCGGGGATCCTCTGACGCAACTGCGAGGGGGACCGCAGTGAACGGGACGGGTTTTCGGGTGCGACCGGCCGCAGGCCGGCACGCACCTCGGCGGAGCCGAGGCCGCTGTGCGGCCCGAAGACCCGTCCCGCTTGCCACCTGATGTCCGGCTGCAGAACGTCAGCCCGCGTGGCGGCCGTCGCCGCGGGGATCCAGGAGGCCTCAGCCGCGGACGAGGCGGTGGAAGTCGTCTTTGAGCCGGCGGGTGATCGTGCCGGGGGTGCCGTCGCCGATGGGGCGGCCGTCGATTTCCACGACGGGGATCACCTCAGCGGCCGTGCCGGTGAGGAAACACTCGCAGGCGGTGTAGAGGTCGTGGCGGGTGAGAACCGCCTCGCGTGCTGGAATGCCAGCAGCCTCGGCGAGCTCAAGCACGGCGTTGCGGGTGATGCCTTCGAGGATGCCAGCGTCAGTCGGCGGGGTGAGCAGCGTGCCAGAGCGGACGCAAAACACGTTATCGCCGGTGCACTCGGCCACCTCGCCTTTGTGGTTGAGCATCAGTGCCTCAACGCAGCCAGCCTGCAGGCCCTCCACCTTGGCCATGATGTTGTTGAGGTAGTTGAGCGACTTGATCCGCGGCGAGAGGGCGGCCGGGCTGATCCGCTGCGTGGCGGCCGTCACGATCCGCAGGCCTTTCTCATAAAACTCGGCCGGATAGAGGCTGATCGTGTCGGCAATCACGATCACCTGCGGGTTGCTGGTCTTGGCCGGGTCGAGCCCGAGCCCACCAGCGCCACGGGTGATCACCAGCCGCACATAGCCATCGGCAAGCTTGTTAGCAGCCAGCGTGTCGACGACGGCCTTCGCCATCGCCTCCTTGGAGATCGGAATCTCCAGCCGGATCGCCCGGGCGCTCTCCCAGAGCCGGTCGAGGTGGGCGTCGAGGCGAAACACCGTGCCCGCATAGCTGCGGAGGCCCTCAAAGACGCCGTCGCCGTAGAGCAGCCCGTGGTCAAACACGCTGACGCGGGCTTCATCCTCCGGCACAAGCCGGTCGTTCATGAAAATCAGACGAGGCATGGGCAGATCTGCCAGAGGTGGCTGGGCTTTCTTCGACACACCCATCCGCGAGCTTGATCACCCGCTCGGCCCTCGCCGCGATCGCCGTGTCGTGCGTGACCATGACTATAGAAAGGCCGTCAGACTGGTTCAACTCAGTGAGGGTTTCCAGGATGCCGGCCCCGCTCGCGGCGTCGAGATTGCCCGTCGGCTCGTCGGCCAGCAGCAGCTGCGGCCGGGCAATCAGAGCCCGGGCGATCGCCACCCGCTGCATTTCGCCACCGGAGAGCTGCCGCGGCCGATGCCCCAGCCGATGTCCCAGGCCAAACCGCTCAAGGAGGGCCACCGCCTCCTGCCTCGCCTCGCTGCGGCGCCGGAGCCACTCAAACACCCCGTAGCGGACGTAGAGCGGGGCGAGCACATTCTCAACCGCGTCGAGCTCCGGCAGCAGGTGGTACGACTGGAAGACCATCCCGATCTGGGTGTTGCGGACGAGGTCTTGCCGGCTGGCTGAGAGGGTGTCGATGCGGGTGTCGCCAAGATACACCTCGCCCCCATCGGGGGCGTCGAGCAGGCCGAGCAGGTGCAGCAGGGTTGTCTTGCCCGAGCCGCTCTGGCCGACCACCGCCACAAACTCCCCCGCTGCCAGCTCCATGTCGACGCCCCGGAGCACCTCCAGCGTGCTGCTTCCGGAGCGATACCGCTTCCGCAGGCCGACGCCCCGCAGCACAGGGAGCGGCGACGGCTGGGCCGCCTCGGCGTCATGCAGACGGAGCTGCTGGTCGGATGTCGTGATGCTAGTCATGCCGCAGTGCCTCCACCGGATGCAGCCGCGCGGCACGGAAGGCCGGCAGCACACTTGCCCCCACGGCGATCCCCACGGCACCGGCGATGATCCACGAGACCGTGACGGGATCGACGATGGTGGGAATGTTGAAGAAGTAGTAGATCGACGGATCGAACACCCGCTGGCCGGTCCACCACTCGACTGCTTGCCGAATCTGGTTGATGTTCCAGGTGATCGCCAGGCCCAGGGCCATCCCCACGCCGCCGCCGACAACCCCCAGGGCCAGTCCATAGCCCAGGAAGATGCCCGCAATCCCCGATGAGCCGGCCCCGATCGCCTTGAGGATGCCGATGTCGCGGGTCTTCTCCACGACGATCATGAAGAAGATCGCCAGGATGCCGAAGCCGGCCACCGCCACGATCAGAAACAGCAGGATGTTGAGCACCGCCATCTCCATGTCGACGGCCGAAAGCAGCGGCCCCTGCTTATCCCGCCAGGTGGAGACCGCGTAGAGCTCGGGAGGAAAGGCCTGCCGCAGCCGGTCGCGGACGGCTTCCAGGTCGGCCCCCTCGGCGAGCTTGATCTGGATCGAGTTGACACTGCCGATGCC
>CALCGM010000513.1 GCA_937900985.1 uncultured Planctomycetaceae bacterium
GACAGCATGCCCACGCCGCCGATGGCACCGATCGTGATCGCACCACCCTTGGGGAACTGCTCGCTGACGACACCGAGCATCGTCGGCCAGAGGAAGGTCTTGCCCACACCGTAGATCGTGGCTGCCACGACGCACATCACGATGCCCTCCGCGTTGCCCAGCAGCGTGAGGCCGAGGGCCCCAAAGATCGCGGAAACCGCCAGCAGCCCCAGCGGCGAGATTCGCTCCACGATCGGGCCCGCAAAGAACCGCAGGATGAACATCAGGCCTGAGGTGTAGACAAACAGCAGCAGCCCGTTGGCCTCGCTGGCCATGATCGTTCCGGTGATCTTCGCGATCCAGGAGTCGGTGCCGAGCTCCACGTAGCCGACCATGGCGTGCACGAGCAGCAGGAAGGCCAGCAGCAGATGGCCAAACCGGAAGCCGGTGGTGATCCCGAAGACAACCAGCAGCCCGGCAGAGATGCCGCCAGCGACCATCGGGTCGAGCCCAAGGTCATTCTTGAAGAAGAGGGCCAGCAGGCCGCAGATCACGGCGGCTCCCAGCAGGCCAAGTTCGCCGAGCATGTCCCGGTATTTGACGCCGGACACACTCGCTTCGCTGCGGGGGAACCGCTGGCCGATCATCATCAGGCCGTAGAGCACGACAGGCACAAGAAACAGCGAGATCTGGGTCTGCCAGGCGACTGGCTTCACGTCGCCGCCCCCTGCCATGAAGAAACTGGCGAGTCCACCGACGATCAGGCCGCCCGGCCAGCCGGCGTGGAGAATATTGAGGTAGTGGGTTTTTCGCTGGGGAAACAGCGTGGCCACCAGCGGATTGACCACTGCCTCGGCGATGCCGTTGCCGATCGCGAAGAGAAACATGCCCCAGAAAAGGCACTGAAACGCGAGTGGCTTGCCGCCGGCCTCAAACGCAGCGCCGGTCGCGAGCGTGAGGGCCGCCGAAACCAGGTGCATGCCGAAGGCGATGAACATCAGCGGGCCGAAGCCGATGCGGTCGGCGATCAGGCTCGAGAGCAGGATGATGATGCCGAAGCCGGTCAGGCCGCCCCCGGTGATCGCTCCAAGTTCGGTCTGCGTGAAGCCGTACTGTTCGGCCCACTGGCCGAGAATCCCCGCACGGATCGAAAAACCGACACCGGCCGCGAGAATCGCCATGAACCCCGCCCAGAGCAGCCGCTGGGCGTTTGCAGGTGAGCCACTGGCCGAACCTGATGCTGTTGTGTCGTGAGACATGACCTCTCCGTGCTCCGAAAGAATGAGGTGCGTGGGCCGCTGCCCGGCTGTGCCGCAGCAGGCAAACCCGCGGGAGACGCACCGTACGGATCCCCTACGGACGCAACCACCCCCCGCGAACTGCGGCAGCATAGCAGGCGAAGGGGGGCTGTGGAATCTGGGCTGTTCTGCCTGCTCGCCGGAAGGCTTGACGCGTTCCCCGGGCCATCGATACCGTCCCACCCCCCTCTCTGCGTCGCCGACACACCATGCAGGCTGCCGTCCCGTGCCGGGGCAGGTTGTGCACTCGGGGGCGATTCCACCGAGGATTGTCTGTGAACTCACTGGCCGATCTGCTCTGGGCGATCGTTCGCTGGGCGGTGCCGCTGTCGGTCGCCGCTGGCATCGCTCTTGTTTCCATCGGCCTCGAGCAGCTCGATGACGAGGTCCGTCGTCGTGTCGAGGCGAAACTCGCTGATGTTTTTCCCACGCTCGAGGTCGCCGTCGAATCGGCCGAGCTTGTCGACGGCAAGGGCATTCTCGTGCAGGGGGTCTCGCTCAGAACCGCGGGCCTTTCGTCAGCGGCTGCTCCGCTGGTGCAGGTCGATGAGGCACTGCTGGACTGCAGTACCAGCCTGGCGGACCTGGCTGCGGGTGACGTTCCGCTGCGGGGTGTTCGGTTGCGGCGGCCGGTGATCCATGCGGTGTTGGAAGAAGACGGTGAGTGGAACCTCGCCCAGCTGCAGCCCCGCGGCGGCGATGGCCAGATCGTGCCGGTGACGATCGAGGATGCCGCCATCGAGATCCATCAGCGGGGCCAGCGGACCACGCTTCGCGATCTCGAGTTTCGCTTCGATCCAGCAGCGCCACTCCCCGCTGACGCCGGGGCAGCGGCCGTGGGGCCGGGCGAGCGATGGGTGACCGTGCACGTGGCGACGGAAGGGGATGCTTTCGGCAGGCTGCAGGTTGCTGGGCGGGTGCGGCCGACAGACCTGGCATTTGAGGTCACTGGCACGGCGACGGCGGTGGCTCTCTCTGAGCAGCTCTGGTCGCTCCTGCCCGGGTCGTGGGCGGAACGGCTGCCGGCGGACGCGGCTGCGGCGGTCGATCTTACTCGGGCGGTTCGTGGGCAGGTGAGCGTGGCATTTCGGGCTGCAGGGTCGCTTCAGGATCCGCCGCGGATTGAGGTTTCCGCAGATGGAAGTGTGCGTGCAGGCCGCCTTGAGCATGCGTCGCTGCCCTTTCCGCTGACCGACATCACGGGCCGCTTTCATCTCGATCGCGGAGGGGCATCGTGCGAGGCCTTCTCGGCGCGAGCGGGGGCGACCTCGTTTCGAGGAAGCGGAGCACTCAAAGGCTGGGACTCGGCTGCCGATTTTGAGGTTCTGCTGGAGGCCGACAGGCTGCATGTCGGGCGTCACTGGGAGCCGTTGCTGCCAGAGGCCGCTGCAGTTCACTATCGCAAGCTTCTGCCGGCGGGCGAGGTGGATGTTCGCGCCCATGTGGTCCGACGTGCGGCACAGATGCATCCCACGATCTCCGTGCGGTGCCGCAACCTCTCGCTCACGCACTACCGCTTCCCCTACCGCCTCGATCGCACGGTGGGCACCGTGGTGCTGGAGGAAGACCGGCTGACGATGCACCTCACCGGCCAAGCGGGCGGCCATGCGGTCCATATCAACGGCAGCTTCACGTCGCCGGGGCCAGATGCACGCGGCGTGGTGGAGGTGCGAGGCGACGGCATGCGACTCGACGATGCGCTGATCGCCGCCATGCCGCGACGCAGTGCGGACATCGTGCGGTCGCTGCATGCCTCTGGCACGTTCGACTTCGCCTTTCGGCATCAGCGATCCCCAGACCTGCCCGAGGGGCATTCCAATCAGCTCGGCATTCGCCTCACCGACTGCCATCTCGCCTACGCCCTGTTTCCCTACCCGCTCTCGCAGGTGAGCGGGCAGGTGCACATGCAGGATGGACACTGGACGATCCGCAACTGTGTGGGCCGAAACGACACCGGGACCGTCACCTGTTCGGGTGAACTGGTGCCTCGGCCGGGCGACGACGGTGAACTGACCCTGACCTTCACCGGCTCCCAGGTCGTGCTCGAGAACGAGCTGCGAGACGCCCTGCCAGGCGGCATGCGGCGGATCTGGGACGACCTCACGCCCCGCGGAGCGATCGATCTCACGGCAGAGGTGCGGCATCAGGTGCGGGCGCGGACCACGTCGGTCGAACTGCAGGCCGACCCGCACGGAGAAACGGTGTCGATCGAGCCTGCCTGGTTTCCCTACCGCATCGAGAA
>CALCGM010000514.1 GCA_937900985.1 uncultured Planctomycetaceae bacterium
GCCCTCCGCATCATCAGCTGCGGCGGCGACGATCGGGTCGATCGACGCAAGCACCTCCAGCACGGCCCGGCGGACCGGATCCGTGGCTCCATTGTACCGACGCAAAAACCCCGCCACCGTGGCATCGTCCAGCAGGATGCCAAACGCGTCGATGCTGGCATCGAGACCGGCCGCCGCCGCCTTTCGCAGGGCGTCGGCCTCAACGGGCCGGCAGGCCGTTTCCGCCAGGGCTCGCTGGGCCGCTTTCGTGTCGCTGGCGGCGAGCATCGCGATGCAGGCGGCCGCATGCTGGCGTCTGGCCAGCAGGCGGATCACGGTGGCCTCGGCCGGTTCCACATCGATTCCCCGCTGGGCGAGGGTGGCGAGCTGCTCAACGGCCTTGCCTCCGCGGTTCAGGCGGGCCGCGGCAAGTTTCGCACGGCGGGCCGGCAGCAGCAGGGATTCGCGGTCGATCCGTTTGAGCATGCTGCCCAGCCGTGCCTCGGCCAACGGCTCACCGGTGTCGGGGGAGATCTCAGCTTCAAACAGCGAGGGCAGCCGGTCGGTGAGGGTCACCCAGTAGAGGCCCTGTCCCTCAAAGCCCGAGAGTCGCTGCTGGAGCTGCTGGCGAAAGGCGGCAGCCCCCGCGTCGTCGCCGGGATCGATGGCGATCAACACCGCGATCGGCTCGTCTGCGGGAATCGTACGGATCAGCTGGGCCACTTCCAGGGCATCGGGATCACCCAGCCGCGCCGAGAGCATCACCAGGCGGGTGTCGCAGTGATTGGCGGCCGGGATGACATCGACACCGCGGGAGGCCAGGTCGGCCCGGAAGCCATACTGGGCCAGGTACGACTCGAGATGCACGGCAACAGCATGCTGTGGATGGGCGATCACCACCCGGTCGGCGGCGGCGGAGTTGGCGCAGAAGGCGAGCGTCTCCACCACCCGGCTGATCTCGGGGAATGCTGCGTCGGTCAGGCTGACCAGCGCCGTCGCTGCCTGATACCGCAGCTCCAGGTCGGGGCTCGCGAGCAGCTGCAGCATCGCTTCCCGCAAGGGCTTGGGGAGTGCTGCCCCATCGCTGGCACCCGACGGCGTGCCGTGGCGATCCACGACGCCTCGCACAGCAGCCGCGGCGGCGTTGTGCAGACCACGGGCAGCGGCCTCGTCGATCACATCGGCGATCAGCTGCGGATCGAAGCCTTCGGGGCCCTCCAGAAAGCTGCGGATGGCAGCGAGCCCCTGGGGATCGCTCGGGCTGTGGGAGAGCGACACCATCTCCAGCTGGGCGAGGATCGCCAGGCGAAGCGCCAGCGGGTTGTCGGTGGCCAGCGCCATCAGGTCGCGGGAGAGGTGGGCTGCCTGCAGCCCCCGCAGGAAGCGGCGGCTGAAACGGCTCTGCACGATGGCGCTTTTTTCGGTGTCGAAGAGCGTGGCGGTGGTGAGGAGATTCTGGTCGCCGCCCCGCTCGGCAGGTGGCAGCGTGGCGATGACGAGGGGATCATCGGTGGTCAGGTCTGGTGAGCCTTCGCCGTCGAGCTCGATGCCTTCCGGCAGGAGGGCCTGCGGTGTGAGCAGCCTTTCGAGGCGGTCGGTCAGCCGGCCCACGGCCTGGGTTCGGCTCGGCAGCCGCGAGGCGGTGCCGCCGGTGAGCTGCCGATAGGCCTCGGTGGCGGCCTCCACCACGTCGGGCGGTGAGTTGACCACGAGCATCGGGGCGAGCAGAAAATCGACTTCGCGGCGAGTGCCGCAGGCCGAGAGCCCGCGGAGCACACCCGGCCAGCGGGCAAGATCGCCGCTGCCGAGCCAGGTGAGCAGTGGCTGGCGGGCCGAACTGCCAAGTTCGTTGATCAGCCTCCAGGCAAGGGCCCGACCGAGGCGGGCCGGCTCGTTGTCTGGCTCGGGGGCATTGAGGATGTCGACGGCTGCGGGGATCGCATGAACGCCTGCCCGCGAGAGCTGATCGAAGGCACGGCTGCGGGCGGCGGAGGAGGGGTCGGAGAGGCCGGCAGCGGCGGCCGCGATCCAGGCCGGATCCTGGTAGCGGCGAAGGGATGCCTGCTGAATCGCATCGATGACCGACACGGCCTCGGCATCCCGGCCGCCGAGTCGCCGCTTGGTGCGGATCAGGCCGACGGGATCGAGCTCGGCGAGATCGGCGAGCACGGCCTCCCGCTCTTCCCCCATGCCCGCCACCAGCT
>CALCGM010000515.1 GCA_937900985.1 uncultured Planctomycetaceae bacterium
CCGCCGGCTCCACGGCCCAAGGCGATTTTGCCGATCCCGCCTGGCAGTACACGACAAAGGCTCCGGCGGACGGCTGGGAGAAGCCGGGCTTCGACGATTCCGGCTGGAAGACCGGCTTCGGCGGCTTTGGCGATCCCTCAACACCGGGCACCCGGATCAGCACCACCTGGTACACGCCAGAGATCTGGCTGCGGCGGACGGTGGAGCTCGACGCCGTGCCTGCGGAGCCCGCCCTGCTGATCCACCACGACGAGGATGCCGATGTGTTTATCAACGGCACCAAGGCCGCCAGCTTCACGGGCTTCATCACCGAGTATCGCGTGCACCGCCTCGACGCGGCCGCCGCGAAGCTGCTCACGGCCGGCAGCAATCTGATCGCCGTCCACTGCACACAAACAGGCGGCGGGCAGTCGATCGACGTGCACCTTGTCGACGCAGCCGCCGTGCCAACGCTGCCTGCCCCGAAGCGGCCGGAGCAGCCGTTTGTCTCTGAGCTGATCACCCCCTGGGGCGGCGAGGTCACGCCGGAAAACGCCTGGCAGGAGTATCCGCGGCCGCAGCTGGTTCGTGACAGCTGGACCAACCTCAATGGCAGCTGGAACTACGCGATCACGCCGATTCTTAGCAGTGCGGCCCCGAGCACCTGGGATGGCGAGATCCTCGTGCCCTTCGCTGTTGAAGCGAAGCTCTCGGGCGTGCAGCGGCTGCTCCACGACAACCAGGCCCTCTGGTATTCGCGGGAGATCCAGGCCACGGCGACAGCCGGCTCTCGCACCCTGCTCCACTTCGAAGCCTGCGACTACCGGATGACCGCCTGGCTCAACGGCATCGAGGTCGGGCAGCACACCGGCGGCAACCTGCCGTTCTCGTTTGACATCACCGAGGCCCTGAGCCAAGGCGACGGCACGAGCGAGCTGGTGGTCCGCGTGGAAGACGCCACCGGCGACTACCAGCTCCGCGGCAAGCAGAACGTGCGGCCGCACGGCATCTTCTACACCCAGGTCTCCGGCATCTACGGAACCGTCTGGCTTGAGGAAGTGCCTGAGACCTACCTGCGAGACATTTTCGTGGAGACCAGCTGCGACGGCACCGTCACCTTCATGCTCGACGTCGTCGGCCCACAGCAGGAGATTGAGCTGGTCGCTTCGCTCGACGGCAAGCGAGTGGCCTCCGCCGAAGTCGCAAACGCCAGCGAGCCGATCACGCTGAGCATCGCCGACCCTCAGCTCTGGAGCCCCGACTCCCCGACGCTCTACGACCTGGAGCTTCGCGTCGGCAGCGACCGCGTGACGAGCTACTTCGGCATCCGGGAAGTCGGCCGCGTCAAAGACGCCGACGGCCACTGGCGGTTTACCCTCAATGGTGAGCCGATCTTCCACTTTGGCCCGCTCGACCAGGGCTGGTGGCCCGATGGCCTGCTGACGCCTCCCTCCGACGAGGCGATGCGGTGGGACGTCGACTATCTCAAGGCCGCCGGCTTCAACATGATCCGCAAGCACATCAAGGTGGAGCCGCGGCGGTTCTACACCTACTGCGATCAGGTCGGCATGCTGCTCTGGCAGGACCATGTGGCGGGCTTCCCCAATCCTCCCTGGACCAGGCTCGACCCAAACCCCACCGACATCGAGTGGCCCGAGGCGGCCCGTGAGCAGTTCATGGACGAGCTCGACACGATGATCACCCAGCTCGACACCCATCCGAGCATCGTCGTCTGGGTGCCGTTCAACGAGGCCTGGGGCCAGCACCGCACCGTGGAGGTGGGCGAGTGGACCGTGGCCCGCGATCCCTCGCGGCTGGTCAACATCGCCAGCGGCGGCAACTTCTGGCCAGCCGGCCACATTGTCGACGAGCACCGCTACCCTCATCCCGGCTTTCCCTTTGAGCTCGACACCAACGGCCGCTTCGACGACTTCATCAAGGTGGTCGGTGAGTTTGGAGGCCACGGGCTGCCGGTGCAGGGGCACCTCTGGGACACCTCCACCCGCAACTGGGGCTACGGGAGCCTGCCGAAAACCAAGGCGGAATACCTCGAGCGGTATCAGGAATCGATCCGCCGGCTGGTGGAGCTCAAGGGCAAGGGCATCGCTGCGGGCGTCTACACCCAGACGACGGATGTCGAAGGGGAGATCAACGGACTGATCACCTACGACCGGGCCGAGATCAAGATCCCCGCCGAGCAGCTCAAGGCAATGCACCAGCCGCTCTACACCGAGTAAACGCAGCCTGCGAAGCCGTGCTTCGCCAAAGGTCGCCGTCAGCTTCAGCCGATCAGCCTGAGCACAGTGCGGGCTGTCAGCAGTGTGGTCACCACCAGGCCCAGCGACGCCATCACGAGCATCCAGCCGGGAATCTTCCGAGCCCCGATCAAGTCTGGCCTGGTAGCCAGGTAGAGCAGCGTCGCGGCGAGCGCCGGCAGGCCGACGACGGTCGAGGCCTGGGCCACGGTAATGGCTGCGACCGGCTGGATCCCCAGCAGCTGGCAGACGATCGCAATCCCCATCGCACTCAGCAGCGCTGCCACCGTGGCATGCTTGGTGCCGCGGTCGTTCATCGTCTCGCCGAAGCCGAAGCCATCGGCGAGCATGTTGCCACCGATCAGCGCGTTGACCATGAAGGCGCCGAAGCCGCCGGCCAGGATGCCGGTGCTGAAGACGAGCGTCGCGTAGCGTCCAAAGAGTGGCTCAAACTGCCTGGCGACCTCGCTGACGTTGGTCAGCGAGGCGGGGTCGACATCCGTGCCGTGCAGCGCCGCAGCCGCCGTGCTCATCAGGATCACCGACACGCCCCCCAAGACGCTGATGCCGGCGAGGGAGTCGATCATGCCCTTGCGGGCGTCGGCGATGCCCCAGCCGCGAGCCCGCACGTTGTAGGCCTGATAGAAGGCCCCCGCCACCGAGAACGTCGTGGCGACGAGGGCCTGCAGCACGGTCACATTCGCATCCGCCTGCGGCGAGAGCAGCATCCGAAAGCCCCCCTC
>CALCGM010000516.1 GCA_937900985.1 uncultured Planctomycetaceae bacterium
GCAAACGGATGCACCGCCCGCGACAGATAGCGATACTCACCGCCAGACTCGGGCATCCGCACCGCCAGCGCACCGAAGGCGATCGCGCCGCAGGTGGCGATTGCCCCGGCAACAGCCCAGGCCGCCAGCACCGCCTGGGGGGAGCCGAGCGAGTCGAGGGCAAAGCCCGAGGTTGTGAAAACCCCAGAACCGATCATGCCGGTGACCACCAGGGCCGCGAGCGTGACCAGGCCGTAGCCGTGCTGAGGAGGATGGGAAGGTGAGGTCATTGCGCGGGCTCAATGCATCTCCACATCGCAGCTGCCGATGCCGCCGCGGTAGTAGTTGAACTGCACATGTGGATGATCCGCCAAGAGCGACATCGGCACGCTCGAATCGGCGAGGCCTTTCGAAATCATCAGGGCGGTCAGCCGTTGGCCGAGCGGGTTGTCGTGGGTTCCCGCCTGCCAGATCGACACCTTCTCAGCCTTCCAGGTCTGTACGGGGCCGACGGTGATCGCCTCGGTGGGCACCATCGTGATGTTGCCGCCGCCGCTGGTGCGGGCATTCTGGGCGAGTGTGAGCGGATGGAGCTCCACCACCCGCGTGGAGAGCTGCCGATACACCTCCGGCGGCGGCGGCTCGTCCGCATACGGCCCCTCACGCCGGAGCGGATCGTTAAACGCCCAGTGTTTGATGTCGCCCTGCCCTCCCTGCATCACCGCGCAGCGAGCCGTCTCCCAGCTGGCGACATAGTCGGTGGAGTCGGCCTTGGGAAAGTGCAGGTTGGCCTCGGGCATCCGCAGGTCGGGGCGAATGCGGTCGAAGCAGAGCTCGCGATCGGCCCGCTCGAACGACAGCGGATGTGATACAGGCACCTCGCGGCCGTTTTCATACCACTCATCCATGCCCCAGAAATGGGCATGCGAAAGGTCGAGCTCAAGCTCGTTGACCAGCCGTGCCACCAGCGGGAGCTGTTCGGTCGGCCCAATCGGCCCGCAGATGCCGACCGGCTCGTCGGCGGTGGCCTGCCGCCATGCCTGGATGTATTCCAGGGCCTCGGCGAGGTAGAAGTCTTCCAGCGTGTCGTAGAGCACGACCCGAAAGCCGGGCCGCGAGAGCCCTGCCAGCTCTTCCACCGAGAGGCGGGCAGCCTCCTGAATGAGCTCAGGGGCCAGGGTGGTGTAGTCCCACCAGTCTGGTGCGATTCGGCTGAGAGGGCGAGGCATCGTAGATCCTTTCAAGAAGAAGGTGGGCTCAGGCCAGCGGGATCGGGGGCTTCCGCACCAGCGGGTTGTGGTGCACGAGCGACGGGGCCAGCGCCTCGCTCAGCGGGCACGACTCGCTGGCCGCGTAGCCCAGGTGCAGATGCCGCCTCCAGCCTTCGGCATGCGAGAACACCCCGGAGAGCTGGCCGACGCTGCTGCTCATCGCATCGCAGGCAGCGAGATAGTCAAAGCCCTGCGATTCATCGAGCCACGACCGCTGGCTTTCGTGCGCGGAGAGCGCCCGCCGCTTCGTGTCTCGCACGCTCTCCACATCAATGAACAGGTCGGGCTGCACCGGCTGCCGAAGCCCGTCGCAGAGCCCGTGCGGCATCGCATGGTAGACCGTCACGTCGCCCTCGTAGGGAGCGACCGGCGGGTCGGTCTCAAAGTTGGGCATGCCATGGGTGAACGCTGCAGTCACCGCCAGACGGCAGGCATTCATATGGTCTTCCATGTAGTCCTGCGGCGAGTGCGTGAGCACGATCCGCGGCCGGGCCTTGCGGACCACCGCCGCCACCTTCCGCAGCAGCTCTTCGCCAAAGAAGATCAGCATGTCGTTGCCGACGCTCTCGTAAAACTCAGCCCCGAGCACCGCGGCCGCGTTTCGTGCCTCTGCCGCTCGGATCTGGCGGGTCTCGTCGCGGCCCGTTGTCGTGCTGCCGCAGTCGCCGCCTGAGATGTTGAAATAGTGGAGCTGCCAGCCGGCCTGCTTCAGCAGCAGCATGGTGCCGGCAGCGGAAAACTCGATGTCGTCGGGGTGGGCCACGATGGCGAGGACCGACGGCGGACCAGAGCT
>CALCGM010000517.1 GCA_937900985.1 uncultured Planctomycetaceae bacterium
TACCACCCGCAGATTGTGCTCGAAGATGCCAACGGCCAGATCCTCGACTTCTACTACCTGCCTGAAAAGGCCTACATCGAAGTTGAGGCAGACGAGCAGGTGGCGGCCGGTCATGTGTTGGCCAAGACGCCTCGCGAGGCGGGCGGCACGCAGGACATCACCGGCGGTCTGCCGCGAGTCACGGAGATCTTTGAGGCCCGCAAGCCGAAGGATCCCGCGATCATGGCCGAGATCGACGGCACGGTTGAGCTGCTCGGCGAGAAGCGCCGCGGCAAGCGAACGATCCGGATCAAGAACGAGGCCGGCATCGAACGTGAGCACCTCGTGACCCACGGCAAGCACCTGCGGGTGCACGCTGGCGACATCGTGAAGTCGGGCGAAGCCCTCGTTGACGGACCGCTGGTGCCTCACGACATCCTGCGGATCTCCGGTGAGCAGGAAGTGCAGCGGTATCTCGTCCGTGAGATTCAAAACGTCTACCGCAGCCAACGAGTGGAAATCGACGACAAGCACATCGAGATCATCGTTTCGCAGATGCTGCGGAAGGTGAAGATCGAGACCGTCGGCGACACAACCCTGCTGCCCGGCAGCGTGATGGATAAGTTTGAGTTCCGTCAGGCCAACGACCAGATCGCCAATGGCCTGAAGATCTCCGAGCAGGGCGACAGCGAGTTCTCCGAAGGCACCGTGGTGCCCAAGGATGTGCTTGAGCAGACCAACGCCCAGATCGAAGCTCTCGGCGGCACGCCCGCCAAGGGCACCAAGCCGAAGCCCGCCACGGCCAGCACCCAGCTGCTGGGCATCACCAAGGCGAGCGTGCAGAGCACCAGCTTCATCTCAGCAGCCAGCTTCCAGGAGACAACGAAGGTGCTCACGGAAGCCGCCCTGGCCGGCAAGATCGACAATCTCGTTGGCCTCAAGGAGAACGTGATTCTCGGCCACCTGATCCCTGCCGGAACGGGCTTCAACACGTTCCAGGGGAGCGAGGTGCGGGTGCGTCCTGAGGCCCTCGAAGCCCTGCGGATGGACAAGGACAACCTGCTCGCCAACCAGTTCCCGCTGCTCGATGCCACTCCCGAAGAAGGTGCTGCGAGCAGCCCTCAGGCTGAAGGCGGGAGCGACGTGGCCACCCTCGAAGACGGCTCCGCCGACAGCTGAGACGGCTGAGGCTGACCGCAGCAGGACCTACCCGATATCCAGCACCGCTCGCACCCTGGCAGGATCCTCGGCTCCGAGGATCTCTGCCAGGGCCTTGCGGTCTTCGGCCGTCAGCGGCACGAAGATCACCGGGTCTTGCACCATCTCCGGGTTGATCAGCTGGTAGCCGCTGATCCTGCCTGAGCTGAAGACCGGGCGACGGCCGTAGCCATACATCGCGTTGTCGACCCGCCCGAGGAAGTCGCCCAGCGCGATGACCTGCGGCCGCGGTGTGCGGATGTAGAGCAGCTCGATCACCTCCGCCCAGAAGTGCGGCACAAACTTCGCCCCCACATCAGCATGGCCAACCCGGCAGCGGCTGGTTCCGGCAATCATTGCGGGAGCCGAGACCAGCGGCTTGGCCGCGGTGGCCCGCTTCTGAAGTTCGTCGGTCAAGGCGAGGCAGAAGTCGGCGCTGTAGCAGTCGTCGAAGATCAGCGTCAGATGTGAGAGGTCGTGGCTCGTGGCGTCTGCCGGCATCAGTGCCTCCGCGAGGCGTGCGACCGGAATGCCGTAGCTCTGGATCTCAAGCGGCAGGCCATGGCCGAGGACGATGATGGTGGCGGGCGACGTGGCCAGGGCCCGCTGGCTCACCGCGGCGAGAAAGTCATCGCCCACCTCCTGGCGGCTCTGCGATCCCTCCTGCTTGGCGACGGCGGCCGCGGTGCCGTAGGCCTCGGCCAGCGTGGTGATCTGCTTGGGATCGAGGCCACGAGCGGGGTCGAGCAGCGCCACCACGTCGACGCCTGGCCCCAGCACGATCCTGCCCTTGGCGCGGTCACGAAGGCCGAGCACAAACTCGGCGAGATCGCCGACGGGGGCATTGGCGTGGTCGTGCAGCAGCCAGAAGACGCTCGGGGCAATCTGCCGCCAGAGCTTCTGATCGGAAGCGAGCGAAGGCGGAAGCGCTGCACGAGCCTGCTCAGCAAACCGCTCGATCGTCTCCACGGGAACCGACTCAGCAGCTCCCGGTGGATCGGCTGCCTGTCCGCGAAGGCTCCACGTGAGCAGGCACAGGACCAGCATCGGCCACACGAGTCGTCTCACAGGCATCAGAATCGCTCTCCTTGTGTGAGGGGGAGGGGCGTGTCGCCGGGATCCGGCAGGAGGCCTCAACGCCCCTTGGCGTGCATGAGTTTCCGCAGAGCTGTCAGCGTGTGGGTGTTGGCCACGTCGGCGGCTGCGAGGCCCGCGCGGCGAGCCTGCATCACGCCGCACCGCATCAGGTCGAGGCCCCGCGTGGAGTGGGCGTCGGTGGAGATCACGATCTTCACCCCGGCCCTGCGGGCGGCCGCTGCGTGGACGTCATCGAGATCGAGCCGCATCGGGTTGGCGTTGATCTCAAGGAACGTGCCGGTGTGGGCGGCGGCCTCGATCACGGCCTCCATGTCGACGTCGTAGGAGGGGCGGCGATTGATCAGGCGACCGGTGGGATGGCCGATCACCTGCACATGCGGGTTTTCAATCGCCTCGATGATTCTCGCGGTGATCTTCTCCCGCGGCTGGCTCTGGCCGTAGTGCAGGCTGGCCACCACCCAGTCGCCCTGTTGAAGCACCTCGTCTGGCAGGTCGAGGCCTCCCTTTTCCAGCATGTCGACCTCAATGCCCTTGAGCACGGTGAGCCGGGGCGAGCGACGGCCTTCGCTGCGAGCCTGCTCGCAGAGCGACTCGTTGAAGCGATCGATCTCCTCCCACTGCTTCAGCAGGCGGGTGCGGTTGAGGCCGTTGGCCATGCTGACTCGCTGGCCATGATCGGTGATCGCGATGTAGTCGAGCCCTCGGGCGATCGCTGCAGCCGCCATGTCAGCGAGCGAGTCTTCGCCGTCGGTGGCATGGGTGTGCATGTGCAGATCGCCGCGGAGGTCGTCGACGGTGATCAGCGTCGGCAGCCGGCCTTCTTCGGCCCAGGCGATCTCTTCGCGGCCCTCCCGCAGCTCCGGCGGAATCCAGGGCAGGCCCACGGCCGCGTAGACCTCCTCTTCGGTGCCGCCATGCTCAGGGGTTCGATCGCGTGCCGCGGCGGCGGCCTTCTCGCCTTCGGCGATCGGAAACACGCCGTATTCATTGACCGACAGGCCGCGGTCTCGGGCCCGTCCCCGAATCAGCACGTTGTGTTCTTTGGAGCCGGTGAAATACTGCAGCGCCGCCCCAAACGAGGCCGCTCGCACCACCCGCAGATCGACCTGCACATCACCGGTGAGCCGCACACTCATCTTCGTGTCGCCGCGGAGCATCACGCTCTGCACCTCCGCAAACGAGGCGAAGTGGTCCATCACGGCAGCTACGTTGTCGCTGTCGACCACGATGTCGAGGTCGCCGACCGTCTGCTTCCCCCGCCGCCAGCTGCCGGCCCCCTCAACCCGCGTGACGGCTGAACAGCCGCGAAGATGGTCGAGCAGCCGCTGCACGAGCAGGTCGGCGTCGTACCAGAGCAGCCGCTGGTTTTCTGGGTTTTTGGCGAAGCCAACGTTTTCCAGGATGGCGGCTTCCGTCTTGGCACCAAAGCCCTTCAGCTCCCGCACCCGCCCCTCCTGGCAGGCAGCCTCCAGGGCGTCGAGCGAATCGATGCCCAGCTGCTCCACCAGTATCCGGGCCTTCTTGGGGCCCAGCCCAGGAACCCGCATCACCTCAAACGCTGAAGCCGGCACCGCCTTGCGAAGATCCTCGAGCATCTTCAGCGGCGATCCGTCGAGCAGCGTCTCGATCTTGGTCGCCAGATCGCTGCCAATCCCATCAAAGTCGGTCAGCTTCCGAGTCGCATCCGCCCGCACCCCTGCCAGCGACTCCACCATGCCCTCCACCGTCCGAGCGGCATTGCGGTAGGCCCGAATCCGAAACGCATTTTCTCCCTTGAACTCGAGAAGATCCGCGATCTCCTCAAACACAGCAGCAATCTCAGCATTCGTCACAGGCAGACTCACAACACAGGCAGCAAAAACGCCCGTCCATCATATCAGTCCGCAACTCTCGCCTAACGCCCCGGCTGGAGAGGAGAACGCCCGCGGATGGTCCGGCTCGGCGAGGAAACGGGACGGGTCCTCGGGCCGCAAAGCGGAAACGGGACGGGTCCTCGGGCCGCGAAGCGGCCTCGGCACAGCCGAGGTGCCTC
>CALCGM010000518.1 GCA_937900985.1 uncultured Planctomycetaceae bacterium
CGATCGCTCCCGCCCAGGTGCCGCCCTTCTCGGGCTCGCAGTTCACCACAAGGCCGCGATCCGCCAGGGCATAGATCAGTTTGTTGCGGCCCATCGCATGACCGACGTTGAACCGGGCCGCGGGATCGTAGGGGCTCACGAGCACGACTCGTCCGTCTGCCAGAGGGCCACGGTTGGATGCATCGAGCGCATGCTTGGCCAAGGAGTCGGCAACCACGCCGCAGGCCCGACCGCCGGCATCGAGACAGCCGCTCATGGCGGCAGTGTCGATTCCACGGGCTCCTCCCGAAACGATCGTGATGCCGGCTTCCGCCGCAGACCGGCCAACGTCGCCCGCAAACCCCAGGATGTCGTTGGTGACGTCGCGCGAGCCGACGACCGCGAGGCCGCCCGTTACGAGCAGGTTCGGATCACCGCAGCCGTACAGCACCGGAGGGCAGTCGCCGTGGAGCCGCGTCTTCCACCGCTTTGGATAGATGGCGTCGGCTCTGCTGATCACCCAGATCGCCCGTGCGTTCCACCGCTCCACCGCCTGGCTCAGGACAAAGCCTCGGCCAAGCAATCCTTGCAGCCGTTCCTTGGCGACGACGGATTCGCAGTCGGTGATCACGGCGGCAGCGGCCGGCCCGATCATGTCAGCAGGCTGCTGCCTGATATCTCGCAGCCGCTGCGCCAACCGCTTGTATTCACCCGGAGTGAGGGTCTGAGCACGTGGCCCATCACGCCCCGTGATCAAGGGCGCCGTCAGCATGAGGATCGCCTGCGTGTTTGCCGAGAGCGGCTGGATCATGATTCCGGACCTGAGTTCGCGAGGGCCAGGGGCCACACCGGGCCACTACCGGCTTCCCGAAGCAGCCGCGCCGCAACGGTCAATGTCCACCGTGAATCAACGATATCGTCCACGAGTAGCACCGGTCCAGCAGGCACTGCAGCTTCGCCCACAACGAGCGATCCATCGACGTTCCGGGCTTGGAATATGCTGTTGTGCATGGTCTTCTGCTCGGGTCGATCGGCCGTTTTCACGAGCACAGGGTGAAACGGAAGCTCGAGTGCGGCGGCCAGCCGTTCGGCGAAATCGGGCACGAGCGTGGGATGGCGGAGGGAAGGCACGCAGCACACCCAGGCGGGGCCGGGATGCGGTTTCCATTCCGCGATGAGTTTGATGCAGGCCTCGACGAGCTCGTCCGCAAATCGGCCGTCACGATACTTCCCCTGCCGGACACGATCTCCCCAGCCGGCGTCACCCCAGGCACAGAGCGCCCGGCCATTCATCGCTTGATGGGAGACGGGAATCTTGCCCTTCAATCCATACTGCGGCATTCCTCCGTTGGGCCACATGAGCCGAGCCTCGAACGGCAGGTTCGTACGTCTGAGAAATGCGACCGCGTCACGGATCGTGAGGTCGCCGGCCTGCTCCGGGAGCGGCGGGCGGGATGCCGCGGGAACAGAGCAAGGATCGCCGTCGAGCGAGGTGATGAGAAACTCCATGTGACTGCCGTAGGGAAGCCCCACGTAGGCCTGCATCTCCTCCTGTTCGGTGCGCCGCAACGCCGTGAGCCTCTCCGCGCGCTCCCAGAAGGCAGCCGACAAGGGTGCCGCGGTCAGCCGCCAGCGGGTTTCGTCCTTCACGAGAGGTGCCGGCGACTCGAGCGAGAGAAGTGAGAGCGTCTTCTCGATGCGAGGCCGCTTGACGTTGACTCGCTCGGCGATTGCAGGCACGGAGAGACCCTCTGGAGCGGCAGAGAGTGCGTCGAGAATCGCCTGAACCTCCGCATGCGTGGGAAACGCCGACTCGATGAACCAGTCGGTGATCTCGTCTTCCTCCTCGCCGCTGAGCAGCACGCCATAAGCGGAATCGATCCCACGGCCCGCCCGGCCGACCTGCTGGTAGTAATGAACCACGGAGCCGGGTTTCTGGTAGTGAATCACGAAGGCCAGGTCCGGTTTGTCGAAGCCCATGCCTAGGGCGGTCGTGGCAACGAGCGCCTTGACGTGGTTCGCCAACAGAGCCCGTTCGCGTTGTTCACGCTCCGCCGACTCGAGATCGCCGTGGTACGCCAGGGCATTGATCCCACGCTCCCGCAGCCAGCGCGCCACGAGATTGGCATCGCGGACGGTCAGCGTGTAGACGATCCCGCTGCCATCGAGTGCGGGCAATCTCTCGGCAAGCCACGCGAGTCGCTCAGCCTGACTCGGAAGGCGGATGGCCTGCAGTGCAAGCGAAGGGCGGGCCAGGTCGCCTCGGATCACCGTCAGATCGGGCCCGAGAATCGCCGCCAAGTCTGCCATCACGCGGTTGTTGGCGGTGGCGGTCGTCGCGAGAATCCGCATGTTGGCCGGCATCGCACGGGTCGTTCGCTCGATGAGCCGGTAGTGCGGACGGAAGTCGTGGCCCCAGTCGGAAATACAGTGCGCCTCGTCAATCACCAGGAGCGACACGCGCGGTGCGATGCGGGCGAGGACCTTCGAGGCAAAACGCTCGTTGGCCAGCCGCTCAGGGGAGATCAGCAGGATGTCGACTTCATCTTGAGTGAGGCGTCGCTCGACGTCCTTCCAACTGGGCTCGTTGTTGGAATTGATCGTTGCCGCGCGAACCCCCATGCGCTCGGCGGCCTCGATCTGGTTGCGCATCAATGCCAGCAGAGGCGACACGAGGAGCGCAGGTCCCGAGCCAGACCCCCGAAGAAGTTTGGCCGCGATGAAGTAGACGAAGCTCTTGCCCCACCCTGTCTTCTGCACGACCAGCAGTCGCCCCCGGCCATCGACGACGTGCCGAATGGCTGCCTCCTGATCTGGCCGAAACGTCGCCCGCGCGTTGCCGGCGCCGGTGCGAAGGAGGCTGAGGCCGCGGGCGGGATCGTAGAGCGAGTCGGGCATGTCTTATGTTCCTCTCTTCGGGAGTTCAAACGCAGGCTTGCCTTCCGGACCGACCGCGAGGGCTTCCGCCGACTTGCCGTCGACCGCTCGCCAGCCCGGAACCCGGATTGAGCGGGTGACCGCCAAGAAGGTCTCATCTGCCACGGTGAACGTGAGTGTGTGGACGATCGTTTCCGAGGGGGCCAGAAACGCGGTGACGAATCGCCGCAGGATGAAGTTGTAGATCTTGTGCTCGTCGTCTTGAAGCGCGGGCAGTTCGGGCGGCGGCTCGGCCGGGATGATCGCGAAATGGTCGCCGACTTTGTCGCTATCAAACACGCGCTTGTTCGCCGGATCGACGCCTCGGGCGAGAGCCGCCCGTGCAGGGCCGGAAAGCTCCGGCCCACCGGCGGCGATCTGCGCAAGTCGCTCCCGCACGATCTCCACGTCATCCTCGGGCCGTAGGTGCTGCGACTCGGTCCGCGGATACGTGATCAGTTTTTTATCGTAGAGCGATTGGGCGATCCGCTGCGTACGGTCAATGGTGTATCCGTAGAGACTGGTTCCCCGATCATGGCTGCAAAATTATCTCGTTTCGTGACCGCCCGCCCAATCCGCGGAAGGAGACCGTAGCATGAGCCAGTGATACGAAGCCGACAGCCAGAGCGAGCCAACTGTGATTCGCGAACGTGACGAAGTCGTGCTCACGTGTGATCTACCGGAGCAAAAACTCGCGGCTGGAGACATCGGCACCGTCGTGCTCGTGGATGGCGAAGGCCGAGGATACGAAGTCGAGTTCATGACGCTCGATGGCGAGACGATCGGCGTTTCCACGCTCCGTGCAGGCCAAGCCCGGCAGGCCCACGCGGACGACATCGCCCACGCTCAGCCGATCGCCTCGTGATGCCTGCATTGCGGCTGACGCACATTCCCCAAGAGGGCAGAGCCCATGGCGGCGGCGGCGATGTGCGGACCGCGAACCCGCCGCTTCAGATGTGGTCGACCACTCCCCAACCCGGGCTGCGTGTCCCGTCAAAACAGGAAACCGCAGGTCTTCACCGAGGCTAACGGAATCCAAAAAAGATTTTTGGTTGCGATCGGTGGAGCTTGTGCGGTCTAACACGTGGACGAACCGTCGTTTCTCGTCGGTGAGGCGGCGGACAACTTACACGTGAAAGGGTGGTTTGATGGTAGAGAGTCTTGGGCTTCTCGGGGCAGCGATGCCCGACCTGTCAGTTTTCCAATACAACGCAGTCGACAATATTTTCTCGATGACCGTTGCCACGATGGGGGCAGCGGCCATTTTTTTGTTCCTGTCTCGCTCGCAGGTTGATGCGGAGTATCGCCCGGCGCTGATGGTGTCGGGCCTTGTGGTGACCATTGCGTGTTACCACTACTTCATGATCCGCCACAGCTGGAACGATGCATACACGCTGGCGGATGGAGCGTATGTGGGCACGGGCGCAGCGTTTAATGATTTCTATCGGTATGCCGACTGGATCTTGACTGTGCCGCTGCTCATGGTGGAGCTTGTGGCGGTGCTGCGGCTGCCATCGGCAAAGGCGACCAGCCTTCTCTCGCGGCTTGTCGTGGCCGCGGCTGCGATGATCGCCCTGGGATATCCCGGCGAGGTGATTGCGGATCCAGAGCGTTGGACTGAGCGTGTGGTGTGGGGCGGACTGTCGTCCGTGCCGTTCTTCTACATTCTCTACGTGCTCTGGGGTGAGCTGACCAAGTCGCTCGACAGCCAGCCCGCCGCCGCGCGGAGGCTGATTGAGGTGTGCCGGCTCGTGCTGCTGATCACCTGGGCGGTCTATCCAATCGCCTACGCACTCGGTGGCACGCCAGATGCGCTGGCGGCCAAGGCGGGCGGCGACGTTGGAGCGGGCGGCATTGTCGGCCTGCAGATCGGCTACGCGATTGCCGACATGACGGCGAAGGCTGGCTTTGGCGTTTTGATTTACTTCATCGCTCGTGCGAAGAGCAGCAGCACACAAGGCGGCGGCGCCCTGGCAGCCGCCTGAGGGAAACCCCCTCAGGGCATGATGCCCTTTGTTCATGATCTGGAGTGTTGATATGCACGCGGCCTCGGTAGTTTTGCTCACGTGGGCGATTATCGGGGCCGCGTGTTTTTCTCTCGCCGCGAGTGCGGCCGCTCTTGCAGCGGTATTGACCGTGCTCGTGGCATTTGTTGGCCTGCCGCATGGTGCGGCCGACCATCTGTTTGCGCGGCCTCGGCTGGAGCCGCTCTGTGGATCAGCGTGGGCCCCGGTTTTTCTCGCTGGTTACCTCGCGGTGGCTGCGGGTGTGGTGTTGGGATGGTTCGTCGCGCCAGCGGTCACAATCGTGGTCTTTTTCCTCGCCTCCGCGTGGCATTTTGGTCAGGAAGAGCCTCGCTTCGCGATCGGTCCTCGGCGGCTGCGGCCGCTGTTTCGGTTTGCCCGCGGCGGCCTTGTGATCTGGCTGCCCCTCGTGGTGCACACCGCAGAAGTGAGTCGCATCCTGGCGGTCGTGACGCCAGGTGGGGACGGTAGCGAGGTTGCCTTTGCGATCGGTGTGCTCACGGGCGTTTCGTGGGCCATGCTGGCAGCCGCGTCGGCGGGCTTGGCGTTTGAGATGTTCGCAGCCGTCGCCTCACGCGGCCGCCTGCGGAAAGTGCTGTTCACTGACACCGCGGTGGTGGCGTCGTTTGCAGTGCTCTTTGCAGTGGCGAGTCCGTTGGTGAGTTTTTTGGCATTTTTCTGCGGTTGGCACTCCGTTCGTGGCCTGAGGAGGCTGCGGCGTGAACGGGGGGAGACGTGGGCTCAGCTGGCCCAGAGCCTTGCCCCGATGACCGGGGCCTCAATCGTGCTGATCGCATTGACGTCATGGATCCTGTTTCGCGAGCCTCGCATCGACGACGCGCTTCTTCGCACCACCTTCATCGGCCTCAGCGGTCTTGCGGTTCCCCACCTCGTGCTCCACGGTGTGGCTCCCGTGATCGACCCCATGAGCCGTCGTCGTTCGCACGTCGGCGGTCAACTTGGGGGGGCGGCATGATGACCGGAGCGTCATTCGACTATGTGATTGTGGGCGGAGGACTGCAGGGCTGTCTGCTGGTTCATGCGCTCGCGCATCACCGGCCAGACGCTCGTGTGCTTGTGATCGAGCGGGCTCCTGAGCTGTGCGGGAATCACACCTGGTCGTTTCACGAGACTGACGTGCCACCGGATGCCTGGGCCTGGTTGGGGCCGCTCGTTGCGTTTCGCTGGCCAGCCTACCGGGTCGCATTTCCGGGAATGGTTCGGCGGGTTGAACTTGGCTACGCGACCGTGACCTCCGACGGCCTTCGTGAGGCGACCATGCCGCTCGCGACGGGAGAGCGTCGGCCGCACGATGGCGGCCGCTGCGTGTTTCGGCTCGGCGAAGCGTGCGAGATCTTGTCGCCGACGCAGGTTCGGCTCGGCGACGCAACGGTGTTTGAATCCACTGCAGTCATTGATTGTCGTGGCAGAGCAGGATCGCCAGCCAAACCTGCCGGTGCGGGCTTTCAGGCGTTTCTCGGCTGCGAATATCAGCTCACCGAACCCTGGCCTGCAGCCGAGCCGACCGTGATGGATGTGCCCAAGGACCAGGCGGACGGCTTTGAGTTTCTCTACGAACTCCCCTTCGGACCGCACCGAGTGTTGCTTGAGTACACGCGGTTTAGCGAGGCCGCGAGCTGTGATGAGGAGCGTGCGGAGCGACTGATCTCCGCGCGGCTCTCAGAGGCGGGCGTTGGCTCCCCGCAGCTGGTTCGACGGGAGCAAGGATGCCTTCCGATGCCGTATGC
Source organism: uncultured Planctomycetaceae bacterium (assembly GCA_937900985.1). GTDB lineage: Bacteria > Planctomycetota > Planctomycetia > Pirellulales > UBA1268 > M30B53. The sequence goes on from CALCGM010000518.1 coordinate 6,668, forward strand.
GGCTCCGGACGTCCAGAGCGATCGGGTCGTTGCGGGCGGATATGCCGGTGGTTGGTTCCACGCCGCAACGGGCTATTCGATGCCGCTCGCGATTCGTTTTGCCGAACTCGTAGCCAGCTCGCAGCCACACGACCTCGCTGCTGCTGTGGAAGCCGCGGCGTCGCAGGATGCAGCTCGCCGCGGATTCTCTCGTTTTCTCAATCGCTTGCTGTTTTGTCTCGTCAAGCCTCAAGACCGCTGGAAGATCTTCAGAAGGTTTTACAGCGTGCTCCGAGAGGATCGCATCGCCCGCTTTTACAGCCATCGCTTCACCGTTGCTGACGCGGCTCGGATCGTCATCGGCAAGCCGCCGACGGGCCTTGCGCCGCTTCGTTTTGCTCAATCATTTGCTCCCCTCGCGAAACCGGTTTTGCCATGATCACCAGTCCCCTAGGCTTCGCCGGCCGTTCACACGAATCCACGCACACCCGCCATGGCTGGTCGAAAGGGCTTCAGCTGGCCCCCGACCTCTACCCCGGAGTGGGAGGCAAGCGGCTGCGAGCGATGCTTGTGGAGCGAGCCTATGAGTTTGCTGGCGGAGCCGGCCCCGCACCGGCGAGGATCATCGACGCCATCGAAATGCTGCATGCGGGCTCGCTGGTGATCGATGACTTTGAAGACAACTCATCCACCAGACGGGGGCAGCCGGCGTTGCACCGCGTGATCGGCCCTGCGAGAGCCGTGAATGCTGGAAACTGGATGTATTTCCGAGCCCTGGAACTCGCTTCCTCAGCCTTCGACGATCCGGCTCGGTCTGCTGCCTTGCTGACCAGATTTGTTGAGGTTGCTCGGCAATGCCATGAAGGCCAAGCGATCGACCTCTCCACAAGGATTGATGGCGTGACTCGACGGCAGGCGTATGCCACCGCACTGGCGATTTCCCGCTGGAAGACCGGGCGGCTGGTGTCGCTTGCTGCGTGGTGTGGTGCACACGCTGCCGCAGGGGCAGCCGAACGCGTGCATGCCGCTGCTGTGTTTGGTTGTCGCGTTGGGATCTGTCTCCAGATGAAAAACGATCTTGATGAGCTTCAGTCGTTTGCATCTGGCGGCGAGCGGTGCGACGACATGAAAAACCGCAGGGTCACATGGCCCTGGGCGTGGGCAGCGTGCGAGCTTTCGCAGCAGCAGTTTGGCAAGTTGCAGCAGCAGCTCAAGCAGCAGCAGCATCGCCGCGGCCTGCGATCGATTGCTCAAATTCTCTGGGCGGTCGTCAAGGACCGGGCAGCCGCGGTGATCAATGCCAGACTCGACTTGGCCACACAACGGCTGCTGGCGGTCGTTGATGACCCGTTGCGAGGCGAGCGGCTGTCGGAGGTCACGGCCGCTCTGCGGGTCGGCACCATGGAGTCTTCACTGGCAGAGGTGAGCCGATGACCACGGCGACGATGGGCGAGCAGCCCCACGCAGCCGAAGAGCGGCCGCTGGCGAGGCGGGCTGCGGTGATCGGCAGTGGCTTTGGTGGGTTGGCGGCTGCGATTCGATTGCAGTCGATGGGTTTTGAGACGACCTGCTACGAAGCCCACGACAAGCCGGGCGGACGGGCGTATGTGTATGAGGATTCGGGGTATATCTTCGACGCTGGCCCCACAGTGATCACCGCGCCCCACTGCCTGGAAGAGCTGTTTGCGCTCTCTGGGCGGCAGCTCTCCGACTATGTGCGGCTGTTGCCCGTGACGCCGCTCTACCGGCTGCAGTGGAGTGATGGCGTCTCCTTCGACTACGTAGCGGACGAAGCGGGCCTGATTGAGCAGGTCCGGCGGGTCAGCCCTGCAGACGTTGACGGCTACCGCCGGTTTGCCGACTACAGCAGGCAGGTGTTTGCCAAAGGATATGAAGAGCTGGGCGCCGTTCCCTTCCTCAGCTTCAGCGACATGCTACGTGTCGCGCCGCACCTGGCATGGCTGCGAGCGGAGAAGAGTGTGTATTCGATGGTGTCGCGGTTCGTGAAAGACGAGCATCTGCGACAGGCCTTCAGCTTCCATCCGCTGCTTGTTGGCGGCAACCCGATGGAGACCAGCAGCATCTACACGCTGATCCACTGGATTGAGCGAAAGTGGGGCGTGTTTTTTCCAGAGGGCGGCACGGGAGCGTTGGTGCGCGGCCTTGTGCGGCTCTTTCAAGATCTTGGGGGAACACTCAGGCTCAACACCCCCGTTGACAGGATCGAACTGCGAGGAGAAGGCAAACGACCACAGCATGTGGTGCATGGGAAGGGGGCTCCGCCGGCGACGTTTGACGTTGTTGTCTCGAATGCCGATGTGCACCAGACCTACGCAAAGCTCTACCGCGACGTTCCCGG
>CALCGM010000519.1 GCA_937900985.1 uncultured Planctomycetaceae bacterium
GCGGCCGAGCAGTTCGCCGATCCGGGCGATGTAGCGTTTGGCCGCGTCGGGCAGGTCTGCTTCGTTCCGCACGCTGCTGAGCTCCTCCTGCCAGCCGGGCAGGGTTTCAAACTCCGGCTCCGCGACGCGGAGGTCGTCGACATGCGCGGGAAACTGCGTCACCCGCTTGCCGTTGATCCGGTAGGCGGAGCAGATCTTGACCTCGTCGAGCCCGCCGAGCACATCGAGCAGCATCACGGCCAGTTCATCGACGCCGGAGAGCCGCGCCGTGTAGCGGGCAGCCACGGCGTCAAACCAGCCGCACCGCCGGGGACGCTGGGTGACCGTGCCATACTCGCGGCCCCGCTGCCGCAGGTGCTCACCGATCGCATTGTCTTGCTCGGTCGGCATCGGGCCACCGCCCACCCGCGTGGAATAGGCCTTCACGACGCCGATCACACGGTTGATCCACCGGCCCGGCACTCCGGAGCCGCTGGAAACCCCCACGCCCGACGAGTTGCTGCTGGTGACGTAGGGGAAGGTGCCGTGGTCGATGTCGAGCAGCGCGCCCTGGGCACCCTCAAAGAGCACCGGCTTGCCCGCCTCAACCGCATCGAGCAGGTAGGCCGTTGTGTCGGCCACCAGCGGCCGCAGCCGCTCGGCATACGCCGTGTACTGCTCAAAGATGGCTGCCGCATCAAGATCGCCCACCAGCTTTTGCTTGATCGCCACCACATGATCGAACTTCTGCTTGAAATCGCTGCGGTAGAGATCGCCCAGGCGAATCGCCAGCGAGCGGCCAACCTTGTCGCGGTAGCAGGGGCCGATGCCGCGGCCCGTCGTGCCGATTGCCTCGCCGTCGGAGACGCTGCCATCGAGCGTCTTGTCTTCGGCCATGTGCCAGGGAAAAACCACGTGGGCGCGGTCGCTAAAGAGCAGTTTTCCTGCGATGCGAACGCCCCGGGCCTCAAGCCCATCGATTTCGCGAATCACGTTGGCAGGATCGAGCACCACGCCGCCGGTGACCACGCAGGTCACGTCGTCGCGAAGGATCCCACTGGGGATCAGAGAGAGCTTCCAGGTCTCGCCGCCAGAGACAACCGTGTGGCCAGCGTTGGCCCCACCCTGGTAGCGAACAACGATTTCATGGCTCTCGGTGAGGATGTCAACGAGCTTGCCCTTGGCCTCGTCACCCCACTGAAGGCCCACGACGCAGGTGCCGGGCACGTCTGATTTCCTCGCCAAAAAGAACGTTTCTGTGAGTTTCGAGTCTAGATGGGGGGCGGGCCGGGTCAAGGATCGTTGGTTTCGGCTCCGGATTGATGGATACTCGGCTCAGCCTGGCGGCTTCTTCGCCAGGCACTCGACCTCCTCGCAGCACTTCATGCCCAGCTCAAAGCCCCCCCGCGACCGACACTCCGATTCCCCCAAGGCCCACCACGTGCAGGCGGACGACGCCGGCACAACGATCGCCGCGTTTCTCCGTCGCTGCCTGGCACCGCTGAGCTGGGCAGCCGCCGGCAAACTGGCCCAGTCACGCCGCGTGATGATCGACGGCAATATCTGCACCGATGCGGCCCGGCGGCTGAAGGGAGGCGAAGTTGTCAAAATCTTGGAGTCCGCAGCCCCCGCTCCGCCGAAACCAGAAGACGTTGAGATCGTCTATCTCGACGATGCCGTGGCCGTGGTCGACAAGCCGAGCGGCCTGACCACCACCCGGCACCATGAGGAGCTCTCCTGGCCCGCCCGC
>CALCGM010000520.1 GCA_937900985.1 uncultured Planctomycetaceae bacterium
AAAAAACGATCGGCTGCGGACGGTGCAGGCTCTTCGGCCCCGCCGCTCTCGGCACGTCCGACGCCACCGTTGTGGGAAGATCACTCATCTGCTCAGGCCCTCTCTGTCTCCAAGTCTAAACCCCAACCCGACCTGGTGTCGCGGGGCGGCGACACCTTGACGATCGACGACTGCAGTTCGACACTGCGGTCGGCCGGTGGGGGCCGGACGTCGGATCCCGAGGTGAGTGTTCGCGCTGGATGTTGACCTGATGCCCATTTCCGTCACCTGTGGCAGCTGTAAAACCCGCTTCTCTGTGAGCGAAAAGTTCGCCGGCCAGACCGGCCCCTGCCCAAAGTGCAAGAAGCCGCTGACCGTCCCCAAGGCCGACGCTGTTCAGATTCACGAACCGGACGCCCCCACCGCCAAGTCGGCCGGCGGCCAGTTTCCCACGAAGCCGCTCCCCAAACGCAACAAACCAGTTTCCACGATCGCGTTGCTGCTTTCCGGCGGCCTTGCCCTGGCCAGCTTCGCGGGGGCCGCGGCGGCTCGAATCGTGTTTTCACCGGGGGGAGCCCCGGCCTGGCTGCAGGGGGCCGCGGCGGTTGTGGTTGCCCTGCCATGCGTGCTGATCGGCTACGCCATGGTTCGCAATCGCGATCTTGAACCCTACACGGGCAAGGGCCTGCTGCTGCGGGCGGTGATCTGCTCGATCGTCTACGCCGCGCTCTGGGGCGGGCATGCCTTCCTGCCGCCGGAAGCCACGCAGGAGATGTGGCAGTGGCTCTTCATCGGCCCCCTGTTTTTCGGGATCGGTGCCCTCGCCGCTCTGGCGAGCCTCGAGCTCGACTGGGGCCCCGCCACGGTCCACTTCTCGCTCTACGTTCTCATCACCGTGACGCTGCGGTGGATCGCCGGCTTCCCACCGCTGTGACAGGCCTCGCCCCAGGCCATTTCCCTATGCACCTTCCCGAACTGGAGCCCGCCACGAGTCGCTCCACCCTGCGGATCCCTCCTGGGATTTCGCTGCCGCTGACGCCCCGCCTCCAGGCAGCCATCGACACACCAGAAATGCGGCGGCTGGCGAGGGTGGGACAGCTGGGGCTGGTGTCGCTGGTCTATCCAGGCGCCGTGCACAGCCGCTTCGAACACTCACTCGGAGTTTTTCGCCTCGCCGTGGCCTTCGTCGACCGGCTGCAGGCAGACACAACGTTTGCGGAGCTGGTCTCATCAGAGGATGCGTCTGCCTTTCTGGCCGCCTCCCTGCTGCACGACGTGGGGCACTGGCCCTTCTGCCACCCCATCGAAGACATGCGGCTGGCGGAGTTTCCCAGGCATGAGTCGTTTCTCCGAGGCATTCTCCTCGGCGGCGAGCTGGCCGACGTGCTCCGCCGCGACTGGGGCGTCGCCCCAGAACGCGTGGCATCGCTCGTGGAGGGCACGGCCGCGGATCCGGCGGGCCGCCTGCTGGCCTCGCTTCTCTCCGGGCCCGTCGACGTCGACAAGATGGACTACCTCGCCCGCGACAGCCTGCATGCGGGTGTTCCCTACGGCCGCCACTTCGATGAGGAACGACTGCTGGCAAGCCTCTGCGTGGCCCCAGACGGCAGTTCGCTGGCGATCACCTCCAAGGGCGTGACAGCTGCCGAGCTGCTCGTGTTTGCCCGCTACGTGATGTTTAGCGAGGTCTACTGGCACCATGCCGTGCGGGCGGCCACCGCCATGCTCCAGCGGGCGGTCTGGCTGCTCCGCGACCGTGTCGATCCATCGCAGCTGGTGCGATTCGACGACAGCGGGTTCGTTGGCTGGATCCGCGCCGCCGCTGCCGGCACCCCTGCGGAGCCCCTGGCCGAGGGCCTGTTCGGCTCAAAGCGAACCCTCGCGAAACGGGTCGTCAGCTTCGATGCTCGCGAGCATCCCGAGCTGCACGCGGCTGTGGCGGGGCGGAGCTATGTCGAGCTGGTAACGATCGCTGAGCGGCTCGCCGAGCGACTCACAGCCTCGCTTCGCCGGCCGATCACTGCCGCGACGCTGCTGCTCGATGCCCCGCCCGCAGAGAAAGAGGTGGAGTTTCGCCTCGACGTGCGAATGCCACCCCGCTCCACGAAACCATGGCGGAGCCTGGAATCGCTCTCGCCGGTGGTGCGGGCCTTGGCCCACGAGCAGTTTGACGACCTCGTCAAGCAGGTGCGGCTGTTTGCGGCTCCCGACGAAGCCGCCGCCATTCAAAACAGCGACGGCCTCGAGGAGCTGCTCCTCGAGGCCGTCCGTGATGCCTGTGTTTGAGCGGTTTCGCTCAGAGGCTCATTCGCCCTCAGGTGCGTCGGCGGGCAGCATGCCGGCCTTGAGGCGGTCACCGAAGGTCTTGCCATCGGGGCCTTCCATTCCAGCAACCTTCTCGAGCGCTTCGCGGATCTTCTCCACGTTGTCCTTGTCTTCCTTCTTGTCGAGCAGCTCGGTGAGGGCTGCGCCGTAAGCGTTCTTGTTTTTCTTGCTCTTGCCGTAGTGGCAGACGTTGCACTTGGCGGTCTCGACCGCCTCGGCCAGAGACTTCTCAGCCTCGCTGCCTTCAGCATTCACATAGACTTCTTTGAACTGATCAAAGAACTGCTTGATGGCAAACGCGGGGCGGGCCGCCGTCGTCGCCACAACGGCAACAGCCAGGCCGGCGATGACCGTCAGCAGACGGCGTGAACGAGTAGGCTTGGTGGACTGCATGCCATGCAACATCGGTGATGCTCTCCAGGGGTTGTCGACGCCCGCCGGTCCAAAACTCGTTTCCGGCACGCGGCGGGCATCCTCGGCCCGCGTTTCTTCGTCACAAGGAGAATCCAGACATGAGGCCATGTCAAGCAACGCCATGCCTGTTTTCGTGGAAAAAAGGGGGCAGGCCGGCCTGTTCACGGCGTTTGCGACGATTCCTCGGAAAGCCTCCCCGGTGGGGATGATTCCGAGGCACCAGCGGGGCTGGCGACCGCCTCGGCCGCGTCGGAAATCTCGTCACTCGGCCACTGGCCGATCTGCGGGACAAACTGCAGAGGCTGGGCAAGCGCACTGAAATCGATTTCCACGCGTTCGGCCGCTCCATCGATCCGACGAAAGACGGGGCTTCCTTCGTAGCGGCTGCCAGCATCGGTCCAACGCACGCGTCCGCGATAGACCTCCGGGTCTTCGATTCCCGACTGCTCGATCAGCGGCACGCCCTCCGGCGTGACGAAGCGGCATCCCGTGGCGGTCACGTCAAGACGCGGCTCGGTGGGGCGGGCTGGTGAATCGAGAAGACAGGCAAACCCCGCGCGACACGCAAAGACCCCCTGCCGCAACGACACCGCCAGCAGCGTGCCGTTCTCCACATCGCGGGCAGCGCCCTCAACGACCAGACACCGGCCGTTGGTGGCGAGCGACCCGCCGGACCAGCTGAGATCGACCCGTCCCTCGCCAGCTACCTCCAAAAAGTTCATGTCGCCGCGGACAACCGTGTCGAGCAGGTCGATGCGGGCCGTCGACGAGCCGCCTGCTGTTGAGGCTGGTGCTCCCAGCTCCGGGTCAGGGTTGACCGCGACAGCCGCCGAGGCGAGCACCTCAATGCACCGTGGCCGCGTCGACTCCACCACCGTGCCTGCGAGCCCCTCAATCCCCACCCGACACCGCAGCAGGGCCAGCCGGCTTCCTCCCCGTAGCAGAAAGAGTTTGGCCGCCGGCTCAAGCGACTCCGACGACATCGCAAGTGTGAGCGTGAGGTCTTCAAAGGTGATGCCAGCAGCGTCACAGACGACCCCCGCCCGCTCACGGGCCAGCGACTCCGTGGCAAAGCCGCTGAAGCGAACCTCCGGTCGGAAGCCTTCGGCCGCACGGATCGTGAGCCGTTTCCCAGCGATCGCGATCGGCGGCTCATCCCGCACCGCCGAAAACGCCAGCTCGATGCGATCGCCATCCGCCGCCGCCGCCACCGCTTCAGCGAGGGAGACATGTTCGGTCCAGCCTTGGGCCGCTGCATCGGGGGCGTCAACAACGCGATGCAGGGTGCCCGTCGCCTCAGCCTGCCGCTCCCCGGCGGCGGTGCTGCCGACTGGATCCGCCGCAGCCAGCCGACGGCCCTCGCGCTCCGCACGCCCTGCCGAATACTTCAGCGCCGCCACAATGGCCGCAAAGGCGAGCAGGGGCACGAGCCACGGCAGATGATCGGCCAGCCTGAGGGAACGCCGCCGCCGCCGCGGGGCAGGCCCGCTGGTGGTGAGCGGCAGCTCAATGCCACGTTCGGCAGCCACGGCCGCCAGGGCCGCCACCAGCTCTGACGGATGCTGATACCGGTCCGCTGGATCCTTCTCCATCAGACGGCCGATCACCTGGGCCAGCTGCCGGGGAATGTCCTGCCGGATGCGATCGACGGGCGTGGCCTGCTGCTGCTGGTGCTGCAGCAGTTTCTGCACCATCGTGCCCTCGGCAAACGGCGGACGGCCGATGAGCATGAAGTAGGCGGTGCAGCCGAGCGAGTAGAGGTCGCTGCGGACATCGGCAAGCCGCGGGTCGCGAGCCTGCTCCGGGGAGATGTAGTCGAAGGTGCCAAGCGTCATGCCGCTGACGGTGAGATCCCGGTCGCCGGTCATCTGGTGGAGCCGTGCCAGGCCCATGTCCACCAGCCGCGCTCGTCCCGCCGGCGTGATGATCACGTTGGACGGCTTGATGTCGCGGTGCACGACGTTGCGGGTTTCCGCATGGGCCAGGGCGTCGGCGAGCTGCGAGGTGATCGTGATCGTGCGGGCCACATCGAAGGGGCCGGTGTCTTGCACGAGGTCCCGCAGGTTGACGCCCTCGATGAACTCGAAAACGATGTAGTGCCAGCCTTCTTCGCTGCCGACGGCATAGACGCGGCCGATGTTTTCATGGTCGAGCCTGGCTGCCGACTGGGCCTCGTTCTTAAAGCGTCGCAGCAGGTCGGCGTCGTCGGTGCGGTGCTGAAAGAGCACTTTGACGGCAACCGTGCGGTCGAGCGTGGTGTCGCGGCCGCGAAAGACGGCCCCCATGCCGCCACCGCCGACAAACTTCTCCAGCTCATAGACGCCAAGCCGCGTGCCCTCGAGGGCCCGGCCAACGTCGGCAACGCCCGTGTGGGGCGGCCGGCCATCGGCCGGCGACTGCTCGGATTTCGCGGCGATCGCGGCCGAACTGCCCGGAGGACTCTGCGAGATGACCGTTGCCTCGCCGCCACCGTCTGCGGCCGCCCCCCCATCACCGGAGGCCTGGGGGCGAGTGGGCTGAGGCCGACACGCGGCCACGCTCTGCGTGGAGTCGTCGGTGGC
>CALCGM010000521.1 GCA_937900985.1 uncultured Planctomycetaceae bacterium
GGGGCGTCGCCGTAGACCGCCTTGGGGTCAAACGTCTTCTCGCTTTCGAGAAACTCAAGCGCGGCTCCGGCAGCCCGCTGCTCGCCCACCGGCACCTTGCGGTAGAAGCAGGATCGGTAGCCGACATGGCAGCTGGCGCCGCCGGCCACATCGACCCGCAGCCAGACGCAGTCTTGGTCGTCGTCGATCCGCATCTCGACCACTTTCTGCACGAGGCCGCTGGTCGCCCCCTTGTGCCAGAGGCATTGCCGGCTGCGACTGTAGTAGTGGGCCTCGCCGGTTTCGATCGTCTTGGCGAGCGCCTCGCGGTTCATCACCGCCACCATCAGCACCTCGCCGGAAGTGTGGTCCGTGGTCACGCAGGGAATGAAGCCGGCCGCGTCAAACTTCGGCGCAAGCTCCGCTCCTTCCTCGACCTGCTCCACCGTCACCCGGTTCCCAAACAGCGATTCCGATTCGTCAGCCACAGCCACACACTTTCCTCATGGTTTTCCGGGGCCTTCCACAAACAGCCCTCCGTACACTGTCAGTGTAACCCGCTTCGCTCCGTGTGCTGCGAGGCCGGCAGAAACCGCACGGCCTGCGGCCCTTCCAGGCTCACGCACCCCACGGCACGCCTCCCACACGCGACGGCAGGAAACGGACGACAGCAGAAGTCCTGAAACTTCAAGGGAACGATCATGCTTCACCCTGCAGCTCGTCCGCTGGGTCTCGCGATGGCCTGCAGCCTTCTCTGCTCGTCCCTGGCGGCCGGAGCGGAGGAGAGCCCGCACACAGGCGGTGAGCAGCGGCCGCTGATCATCGTCGAAAGCGTCAAGCCACAGGGCGGCAGAGCCGCTGTCGCTGCCTACGGCATCACCGACGACGACCTGGCCGCCATCGTGCAGACGCTGCCCACCCTCCAGCGGGCCGTGCCGATCCGCACGCGTGCGTCTCAGGTCCGCGTGGCCGAACGCGTGGCCGAGGCGCAGCTCTTTGGCACCACTGACGACTACGCCGTCCTCCATCCGCCGCAGCTGGCCGAGGGCCGCTTTCTGACCGCCGACGATGTGCAGCACCGCCGCAGCGTCGGCGTGCTGGGGCACCGTCTTGCAGGCCTGCTGTTTCCTGCCGGCACAGCGGTCGGCCAGACCGTCCGCGCCGGCCGTCACGCCTTTCTGATCGTCGGCGTGCTGGCGGCCGAGAGCACTTCCCAGCAGCTCGACCTGATCCTGCCACTCTCGACGCTGCGGTCGCGGTATGGCAAGCAGACGGTGACCAGGCAGGCGGGCGGCTTCGAAGTCGAGCGGGTAGAGCTCAGCCGGATCGAGCTCTTGGTGCCTCGCTTCGACACGATGGCGGCTACCTCCGCCATGCTTGAAAAGCTGCTTGCGCGGCGGCACGACGATCGATCATTTCGCATTGTGACCACGCTCGACGGCTCTGAGCAGCTCGAGCAGACAGAGAGGAGCCCTCCATGAACGGCGTCGTTTCGGCACTGCGGATTGTGTGTTGGATGGCGGCTGGCTGGATAGCCGCGGCTGCCGTCGCGGCTGGCCCTGACGAGCCAGCGCCGGGCCTTCCCGGGCTCAGCCCAGAAGACGCCCGCAGCCTCACCCAGCGGACCAGCGAGCACATCTTTGAGCAGGGCGTGGTGGAGACCGCTGAGGTGCTTGAGTTTCGCAGCCCGCTTCCCGGCGAGCACCCGCTGGTGTTTCTTGCCGACGATGGCAGCCTGGTCGCCGAGGGGGATCTGCTCTTCGAGCTGAGCCACGATGAGCTGGCCTTCGATCGTGAGCAGCAGGAGCGGTCGTGCCGTGAGGCCCGCGGTCGCCTCGCCGCGGCGGAGGCTGCACTGGCAGCAGCGAAGGCCACGCTTGCGGCCGAAGAGTCGCGGCTGGCGGCGATGGAAAAGCAGCTGGCGGCCTGTCGGGTCACCGCGCCACGTGGCGGCCTGGTGGCCCACCCCCGGCCGGCGTCGTCCCGCAGTAGCCAGCCGCTCGCTGCGGGCACCGCCGTTCGCCAGCAGCAGCTGCTGCTCACGATGCCCGATCTCACGCAGCTCCGCGTGCAGGTGCGGGTGCACGAGTCGCAGGTCGCTCGCGTAGCGGTTGGCCAACAGGTGTCGCTGAGTTTCGACGCCCTGCCGCAGCAGGTCTGCAGCGGCCGCGTGCTGGAGATTGGCAAGGCCCCGCTGCCGACAAGCTGGCTCACGCCTGATGTGGTCGAGTATCCGGTGAGCGTCGAGCTGACCGACCCGCCTCCGCAGCTCCGCCTCGGCATGACGGCCCTTGCGGAGATCACGGTCGGCCCACGGGAATGAGGCTCCACCGCTCAGCCCTCACCGGGCCAGCGCCGGGTTCCAGAGGTTGATCTTCTGCTCGGGATCGAAGGTGTCGGTGAGCGCAAGCGGCTCCACGTGGGCATCGACGAAGAGGTAGTTGCTTACGCCGCCGTGCCGCTTGTGGTCGATCTCGTTCTCAGCGTCTTTGATGGTGGCCCAGTAGTTGCACATCACATGGTCTGCATACGACTCGGGGTTGACCTCCGCCACGAGGACTGTACGGGTGGTCTTGCGAATCGTCTGGAGCGTCCGCCAGGTCGCGGGTCGGCCTTCGTAGTCGTCGCTCCTCGGGTCGAGTTCAAATGAAACGTTCATCCCGTAGGTCGACCGCCGCGGATCGGTTTCCTCTCGCGATGCGCAGCGGTAGGCCTGGTTGAAGACCGCCGTCCAGTCATCAGCGGTCTTCCAGTTGCCCGCCTCGATGAACGGGGCGATCGACTTCGCCCAGCCCGGCTCGCGGTGTTTGGCTGAGCTGTGCTGCGACCTGGGGAACTCCCCGTTGTGCACATCGAGGTACAGATGGAAGGCGATCCCGATCTGTCGCATGGCTGACGCGCACTCGATCCGCCGAGCGGCCTCGCGGGCCGACTGCACCGCGGGAAACAGGAGCCCGATCAGCACGCCGATGATTGCGATCACGACGAGGAGCTCAACAAGGGTGAAACCGGGGGCTGTTCGGAGAGCCGAGTCGACCTGCCGCTGCGGGCAACGGCCGACTCTGCTCCACGAGCGCACCCCGTCCCGGAGGCCGGTGATGCCCTGCATGTTCAGCCCTCCTGCCGACGACGGAAGCGACGACAGCCAGCAAAGCTTGCACCCGCAGCAACCGTCGCGAGCATGGCAAGCGTCGAGGGCTCCGGCACCGCGGCCACGTCCCAGGTGTAGGTCACACTCGCTGGCGTGAAGCTCGCATCCGCCGTTGCCGTGAGCGCAGCGGCGTCGTACTGCGCCTTCCCTGTCGTCGTGCTCGTAAAGGCTGTGTTGGCCACGAAGACTTCAAAATCGGCGGTGTAGGTGCCGCCGGGGGCAGCAGCAGGAAGCACAAACAGGCTGTGCCACATCGTGCCATCCCACAGCACCTGCGAACCGCTCGTGGGGCTCGTTGCGGTGAAGATCGGATCCCAGAGGTTGAGGCCCGCGTCGTAGTTGTAGGATTCCAGCAGTGGCGAAGACACGCTCGTGAGCCGGATGCCCAGCGACTTCCCAGCGGGCACAAACGCTGTGGTGGTGCCATCGGCGGTGAACTGAAAGCCGTACCGACTGCTGAAGAGGTCTCCTGCTCCCGCATTGGCCGCAGGCGTTCCACCCACGCCAGCCGGCGACCCAAGGTCGGCCCGCCAAGTCGCTCCCGTCGCAAACCAGCTGCCAGGGCTCCACTGCTCCAGCGACTGCATCTGTGGCACGCTTGGAGAAAAACTCACCGAGAGTTGACCAGTGGTCGGATTCCCGAAGTTGTCGGCATTGATGATCGAAAACGTCGGCATGATCATGCCGCCTTGGGCCATCGGGCTTGGGATCGCCGAGATCTCGCCCGCACGGGCCGCCTGTCCGCTGAGCATGCCCCACGTGGCACACGCCACTGCCACAGCCGCACCAAATGCACACACCTTCTTCACGATGAACGTTGTCATGGATCGATCTTTCTGCTG
>CALCGM010000522.1 GCA_937900985.1 uncultured Planctomycetaceae bacterium
GCCCGATGGTGTTGCCGGCCGACTGCTCAGCAGCCAGCGTGATCTATGCCTTGCCGAATGCGTCGCGGAGCAGGGCGAGGCTCTTGGGAACTTCGCTGGCCGGGTCGCCCTGGCCTTCAAACTCGAGCGACACGTAGCCGATATAGCCGACCTTGTTGAGCAGGCTCGCCACGCGGTCGTAGTCGATGTCGAGCGTGTACCACTTGCCGCCGCCGTAGTAGGTCTTGGCCTGCACGAGCACGGCATCGGGGGCGAGCCGCTCCATCTGCGGATACATGTCTTCCAGAAAGTTGCCGGTGTCGAGGGTCACACGCAGCCAGGGGGAATCGATCGCATCGACAATCCGCATCACGCCTTCCGCGGTGCGGCCGAGACCCCAGTGGTTTTCCAGGCCAAGCACCACGCCCTTCTCTTCGGCAGCCGGCAGGCATTTTTCGAAGGCCTCGATCACCCAGGCGAAGCCTTCCTCGTCGGTGTGGCCCGGGAGCCTCGGCTCGATGCCGCGGTTGGCCATCAGCTCGTCGAAGTCTTTGGAGGTGCCCCAGCGGCCGGTGTTGACCCGCATCGTGGGAATCCCGAGCCGGTAGGCGAGGTCGATCGAGCGGAGCGTCTTTTCAATGTTGGCCTGCCGCACGTTGGGGTCGGGCGACACAAACCCCTGGTGGGTGGAGAGGCCGTAGAGGTCGAGGCCGTTGACGAAGGCCCGTCGCTTGAGCTGCTGCAGCTGGGCGTTGGAGGCTTCCCCCATCTGCACCTCAAGAATCTCCACGCCGTCGAAGCCCATGGCCGCGGCCTGGTCGATGCAGTCGGCAATCGGCGCCGGCTCCTCGCGAAACTGCCAGAAGGAGTAGGTCGACACGCCGAAGTGCGGCAGGCGACGGGGGGCTGCTGGCGTGTCGGCCGCACGCAGCGGAGCCGGCAGGGCGGCAGCGGCGGCGATCGACCCGCCAGCGGTGAGCATGCCGCGGCGGGAGAGCGAGGAGCGTGAGGGGGTCGGCATGGCTGGAAGCACTCCTGAACCTGTTTACGACGAGGGGTGATCGGGCAACGCTGTGGACTGTCTGCGGAGCTCACGCGAGGCCGGCGGCTGCTTCAGGGCCGCAGCGTGTTTTCGGTAGAGCCCGCGGAACTGATGGTAGGTGATTCCCAGACGCTCTGCCGCCTGCCGCTGATGGTAACGGGCGTCGGCGAGCGCCTCTGCGAGCATGGCGACTTCAAGTCTGCCGACCGCCTCGGGGAGCGACGCCGAGGACGGCGTGGCGGGAGGCGTTGCGGCTGCTGTGTCCGTCGGAGAGAGGGCGGTCGGTGGGGAGGGAGCGCGATGGTCCGGCGGCGTGGTGCTGGCGGCAGAAGGCTCGGGCAGGGTGGTGTCGCCCGTGAACGGATCGACGATGAGCTCGCGGATGACGGGCGAGTCGCAGCGGTAGACCGCCCGCTCGACGACGTTTTTCAGCTCCCGCACATTGCCCGGCCAGGCGTAGCGATGCAGCGATCGGGTGGCTTCTTTGGAAAATGTCGGGGGCTCATCGCGGCCAAGCTCGGTGGCCATCCGGCTCGCGAAGTGCTGGGCCAGCAGCAGGATGTCACCTGCCCGTTCCCGCAACGGCGGCACCCGCACCACTTCAAAGGCCAGCCGGTCGAGCAGGTCGGCCTTGAAGCGGCCCTCCCGCACCAGGCCAGGCAGGTCGGCGTTGGTCGCTCCCACGATCCGCACATCCACCTGCTGTGGCTGAGAACTCCCCACCCGTTCGAAGCTGCCGTATTCGACGGCACGGAGGATCTTCTCTTGGGCTTCGAGCGGGATCAGGCCGATCTCGTCGAGCAGGAGTGTGCCGCCGTCTGCTGCCTCAAAGCGACCGACTCGGCCAGCGGCAGCTCCCGTGAAGGCGCCTCGCTCATGGCCGAAGAGCTCGGCCTCGATCAGCGACGGCGAGAGTGCCGCGCAGTTGAGCGTCACCAGCGGCGACTCCCAGCGACGGGAGAGGTAGTGGATCTTGGCGGCGGCGAGTTCTTTGCCGGTGCCCCGCTCGCCGACCACGAGCACAGGCCGGTCGACGCCTGCGACTCGAGAGAGCTGCTCCACGAACGAGAGGAAGACGTCAGACTGGCCGATTGCTTCAGGCATGTGGTCCATAATGCCACAAATCGGCCTTGAGGGCCATTGTGAGGCATTCTGTGCCGCGTTCCTTGCTGGCGATCCGTTGGCCTTCAAGACGGAACATGGTGCGTGGCAACGACTTCGGCATTTTTTTTCTTCTGGCACGCGGAATGCAACTGGAGGGATTACGAGGGCCGGCCGCTGTCGACGGTCCGCCGTTTTCACATTTGCTGGCATGAACTCCCGGAGGCTCGCCATGGGCGTCTTCACACGGCTGAGAGACATCATCAGTTCCAACATCAACGCGATGCTCGACGCGGCGGAGGATCCCGAGAAGCTGATCCGCCTGATGGTGCAGGAGATGGAAGACACGCTGATCGAGGTCAAAGCCAGCTGCGCCGGAGCGATCGCCGCACGCAAGAAGGCCGAGCGTGCGGAGGCGTCGGCTCAGGCAGCTGTTGCCGAGTGGCAGGACCGGGCTGGCCTGGCGGTCGACCGGGGCCGCGAGGATCTCGCCCGCGAGGCGCTCCGCGAGAAGAAGAAGTACGAAGAGAAGGCGGCGGTGTTTGCCGAGGAGGTGGCGGCCTGCAACGACCTCGTCGCGCAGTACAAACAGGACATCGCTGCTGTTGAAGCCAAGATTCAGACGGCCCGCGATAAGCACCGGCTGCTCGCCCAGCGGCATGCCCGGGCCCGCAACCACAAGCAGGCGCAGACCACGCTTCGCAAGGCCGACAGCCTGGAGGCCCTCGCTCGCTTCGACCGTCTTGAGAACCGGATCGAGCGGATGGAGGCCGAGGCCGACCTCGTGGATCCATCGAGCAACGCTCCGCTGGTCGAACAGTTTGAGGCGCTCAAGGGCGACGACGAGCTCGACCGGGAGCTGGCGGCCCTCAAGCAGCAGCGGCAGGGGAGCTGATCGGGCTGCAGGTGCCTGTTTGGTGGGGGCTGTTTTGAATCTGCACGCTGAGAAGGAGGCGCATGGAATGGACGCACACGACTGGCCAGAGAATCGGGCTGGACTGCGGCGACCGGGGCTGATCTTCGGGGTCTGCCGCTGGGTTGCGGACCGGCTGGGCATCGCAGCATTCTGGGTGCGGCTGGCAGTGGTCCTGATCGCCTGGTGGACGGCCTGGTGGGCCACGATCGCGATCTACCTCGCGGCGGCGATTGCCCTGGGGCGAACAGCGAGTCCCATTCGACGCCGCGACGTGCGAGAATGGCCTGTGCGAACAGGCGGGAGCCTCTGGTCGCGGCTGGCCGAGCTTGAGCAGCGGGTCGAGTCTGCTGAGTTTCGCGCTCGTCGCCGCGGGGTGTGATGCTCCGGGCTCGCTGTCTGATGCTGTCGAGACTGGAGAGACGTGAGGTCTGGAGTGACTGCTGTGTTCGCCCTTGGCTTGCTGGAAATGCTGTTCCTCATCGCCACGCTGATGATGGTGGCGGCGGTCGTGCTGGGGGGGAGTTTTCTCTCGTGGGCCGCGGGTGGCCCGTGGATCCTGGGGGTCTGCTCCGGCCTGGCCACGCGGCGGGGCGTGCCGGTGGTGGCCGTGCGGCTGCTGGCGATTCT